>CALCPB010000028.1 GCA_937897665.1 uncultured Halomicronema sp.
TGGCTCGGCTCCCTGCCGGGTGCTTTTCACCGGAGTTGTTCTGTGTCTGCTAGCTCATCGCCGTCCCGTCTAGGTGCCTTTCGTCGTCGCTGGCAAACTGTTCGAGATCGCTGGCAGACAGCCTCGCCAGAAGTCGAAGATTCGGTATTGCTGCGGGGCTTGGTGCAGCTGTTGGTGAGCGTTGGGGTTGCTTCTGTTTCTGTCGCCGCGATGGGTGTCACCGAGGCCTCCTACCTGAATTTGTTCGCCATTCCTCTCAGCGCGATCGGCGGCTATTGGAGCTGGAAATCTCGCCTCCGCCGGAATGTGGCCGCTAAGTTTTTGATTGCCTTTGGCATGTTGACTGCCTTGGGCGTTTTTTTGGTCGGTCTAGTGGGGGGCGGCACCGATACGCGAATTCGTTTAGCGGAGTTGCTGATTCACCTGCAGGTGTTGCACAGCTTTGATATGCCGCGCCGCAAAGACTTGGGCTATTCCATCGTGATTGGCCTGATTTTGTTGGGCGTGGCCGCGACGGTGAGTCAGTCGTTGACCTTTGCACCACTGCTCATTCTGTTTTTGGCGATCGCCCTGCCCGTTCTGATGCTCGATTATCAATCGCGCTTGGGGTTACGGGCTCCCACGGCGGCGGCAGGGCTGCGATCGGCACCCAAACTCAAGCGTCTGGCCTGGTTACTGGTGCTGGTAATGGGGATCGGCTTGACGATTTTCGCGGCCCTACCGCGACTGCCGGGGTATCAAGTCCGCAGCTTTCCCATGAGTGCAACGGTTGATTTTCAGGGCGAATTTTCGGGCGATCAGATTATCAATTCCGGCTACGCTGCTGGTAATGCTCTGACTGAAGATGCCGAAAATGCGGAGGGTGACAGCACCCAAATTCAAGGCAGTCCGACTGAGGGCCCAGGCGAACTCGACCCCGAAAGGTATTACGGCTTTAACCAGCGGATGAACCAAAATATGCGGGGCACGATGGAGCCACAAGTGGTCATGCGTGTGCGATCGCAGTCTCCTGGCTTTTGGCGGATGTTGGCCTTTGATTACTACACGGGCCAAGGCTGGGAAATCTCCCGCGAGGATGAAGTTGAGATTTTTGAGCGCTCGGCCTATTCTTTGCGCAACTATCTGCCGCCTGCTGCGTTCAAAACTGGCCGACACAATACCGAAGGTCGGGATCGCGAAGTCGTGCAGACTTATACCATTGTCAGCAATCTACCCAACCTGATCCCGGCCCTCTATCAGGCTGAGCAGCTATATTTTCCGACTCAGCAAGTGGCGATCGATGCCGAGGGCTCTCTACGAGGGCCCATCCCCCTCTCTCCTGGTGTTTCTTACAGTATTATTTACGACGTGCCCAACCGCGATCGCACGCCGCAGGGCACTGCCAGCACGAGCTATGCTAGCGACATTCAAAGTATCTATCTGCAGGT
>CALCPB010000029.1 GCA_937897665.1 uncultured Halomicronema sp.
CTCGATTTTTAGTAGACAGCACCCGATATAGTGGCTAGGAATTTTCCGGTGTGCAGTCTCTTTGTCTGAATTACCCGAATTCAAATTGATGAAAGTGTGAGGCGCGATCGCCCTGTCATATCTAGCCGTTCTGGTTCATTTCTCAATACCTTGCCATCTCTTTGTTAATTAAGTACATTTGTTTTAATCGCTCAAGCTCTGGCCAGTGCATATTAAGCGTGTAGAACTTTCTCATTTCAAGTCGTTTGGTGGCACGACTGCCGTACCGCTATTGCCGGGGTTTACGGTGATTTCGGGGCCGAATGGCTCGGGTAAATCGAATATTTTAGACGCGCTGTTATTTGCGCTGGGTTTGGCCAGCTCGCGCGGCATGCGGGCCGATCGCCTGCCCGATTTGGTGAATCAGACTCACATTGGACGGCGCAATACGGCGGAAGCTTTAGTCACCGTTACCTTTGATATCAGTGACGTGGCCCCCGAGCTGCTGATCGATCGCAGCCAGCCAGAAGAGGAACCTGTTAACACAGTCGATGTTGAAGCGACGACGGCTGAAGCGGTTGAAGTCGACCAGCCGGCTGAGATGTCAGACACGGCGGCCCCGACTGATAACAAAGTTGTGCCATTGCCAACTCCACCCCGCGAGTGGGTGGTGACGCGACGGTTGCGGGTGACCAATCAGGGCACCTATACGTCTAACTACTACATCAACAGTGAACCCTGCACACTGACTGAGCTGCATGAGCAGCTGCAGCGGTTTCATGTGTATCCCGAAGGCTACAACGTGGTGCTGCAGGGCGACGTCACCAGCATCATTTCGATGAATTCTCGTGAGCGTCGGGAGATCATTGATGAATTGGCAGGCGTCGCGTCGTTCGATCGCAAAATTAACCAGGCGCTAGAAAAGCTGGAAGTCGTACGCGAGCGTGAAGAGCGGTTCCGTGTGGTGGAACGCGAGCTGATTGGGCAGCGCGATCGCCTCGCACAGGATCGTCTCAAAGCGGAGAAATATCAGCGCCTTAAGGGCGAGCTGCAGGTGCGCCACGAATGGGCGGCGGTGTTGACCTGGCAGCAGCAACAGCAGCGCGTGGCTAAGCTGCAACAGCAGATTCAGCAGGATGGTGAGGCGATTCAGCAGTACAGCGAGCAGATGCAGCAGCTGGAGGCCACGCTGCAGGCCACGGCCCAAGAACTGGATGCGCTGAACTTGCGTGTCAAAGCCCTAGGAGAAGATGAGCATCTAGCGCTGCAGTCGCAACTGGCGACTCAAGAGGCGGAGCTACGGCAGCTACAGCGTCAACAGCAAAGTCTGGTCAATGCTAGTCAAGCTACGGCAACGAATCTGCGGCAGGGCCAAATCGATTTGCAGACCCATCAACAAACTCAGGCTCATCTGGCGGAAGAGCTGCAAATTTTGCAGCAGGGCGAGCTGGTGACCCTGACAGAGCGACAAACGGAGGCGCAAGCGGCCCTGGTTGCTAAGCGCGAGGCTACCAGCGCGATCGCCAGTGCGTCTCAAGCCTGGGTCGAAGAGCAGACTCAGCGACGGCGGCAGATCGAAGCCCTGTTGAATACGTTAGAACCGCAGCGATCGGAGCAGGTGCGGCTGCAAGAGCGGGTGAGTCAGCTCACCCAGCAAATTGCTGAACTCACGGAGCAGGCGCGTGACTTGGCACAACAGATTGAATCAGAAGCGCCTGCTACTTCATCTGGTGGTGAGCAGCCCGGTTCTGAGGCGCAGGTACAGCAACTGGCCCAATCCCTAGCTAATGCCGAACAAGAGCTGAAGGTGCAGCGCGAAACCCAGCAGCGCCTGCTGCAAGAACAGCGTGACAAGCAGCGCCAGCTCGACAAGCTGGAAGCCCAAGCTCAGGCGATGCAAGAAAGTCAAGGCACCCACGCGACGCAGATCTTGATAGATAGTGGCTTGCCGGGGATTTGTGGCCTAGTTGCGCAGCTGGGCCGGGTTGATCCTCGGTTTCAGCTCGCCTTAGAAATTGCGGCGGGGGGGAGACTGGGCTACTTGGTAGTCGAAAATGATCAGGTGGCATCCCAAGGTATTGCTCTACTGAAGCAGCGCCGTGCCGGCCGTGCCACGTTTTTGCCGTTGAATGCCATCCGGGTGCCGAGAATTAACCGCATTCCCGATTGGAAGCGGCCGGATGGACTGGCGGACTATGCCGTTGACCTGATCGACTGCGATGATCGCTATCGCCAGGTGTTTGAGTTTGTGTTTGGCAGCACCGCGGTATTTGAAACGCTGCAAGCGGCACGGGGGCATATCGGGCAGCAGCGCATGGTGACGCTAGACGGGGAACTGCTGGAAACCAGCGGCGCCATGACTGGTGGCAGCCTCAGCAAGCAGCGGGGACGGCTGCATTTTGGCACGGTGGAGGCGGGCGAGTCGGAAGAGGCGATCGCTCTCCGCCAGCGCCTCGGCGAAGTTGAGCAAATCCTCGCTCGCTGTGAACAACGTATCGCTGCTGGTACCGTCGCCGTCAAAGCCGCCTCCGATGCGTTTTTGGAAGCGCGACAGCAGCATCGCGAACAGCAGCTGCAGACCGAACAGGTGCAGAAACAACTGCGTCAGCTCCAGCAGCAGCGCGCTCAAAACGAAACGCGATTGGCCCAGTATCAGCAAGAACTCACCACCGCCCAAAGCCGCCTCGTCGAGCTGGCTGAGCAGCTACCGGCTCAAGAAGCTGACCTGCAGGCGCAGCGAGCTGCGTTAGCCGATTTAGAGCAATCGCAGACCCATAGCGAATGGCAGCAGGCCCAGGCCGCTGTGCAGCAGCTAGAGCAGCAGCTCAGTGAGCGTCAGGCCCTGCTCCAGGCGGCTGAAAAGCGCCTGCGTGATTTTCAATCACAGCAGGAGCGGGTGCAGCTTGCCATTCAGCAACAGCAGTCGCAACTGGTGGACTACCGGCAGCAGCAAACGCAACAAGAACAGCAACGCCAAGGGCTGGAAGGGCAACAGGCCAAACTGACGACAGCGATGCAGCAAACTCGCCAACAGCTCAGTGCTCTGGATGTCACGCTAGCCTCTGAGAAGGGCAATCGCGATCGCGCCGAAGCGCAGTTTCGCGATCAGCAAACGCAAAAGCAGCAGCTCGATTGGCAGCGAGAAAAACGTGTCGAAACTCGCAAAGAGCGACAACAGCAGCTCGCTGTCTGCGAAGCTGAATTAACGACACAGGCGGCTGAATTGCCCACGCCGCTGCCTGAAATTCCTGAAGAGACGGATTTGGAAGCAGTGCAAAAACAAATTCGTTCGCTGCAGCGCCGTCTAGAAGCGCTAGAGCCGGTCAACATGCTGGCTTTAGAAGAATACAATCAGACCCAAGCCCGTTTAGAGGAGCTGTCTAATAAACTGACGACGCTCCAGGAAGAACGTACTGAGCTGTTATTGCGGATTGAGAACTTCACGACGCTGCGTCAGCGCGCCTTTCAAGAGGCCTTTGATGCGGTCAACACCAACTTCAGCGACATTTTTGCTCAGCTTTCTGACGGCGACGGCTATCTACAGCTAGATGATCCGCAAAATCCCTTCAATGGCGGCCTCAATTTGGTGGCTCACCCCAAAGGCAAGCCGGTGCGGCGCTTAGCTTCGATGTCAGGGGGCGAAAAATCGCTGACCGCCTTGAGTTTTATCTTTGCCCTGCAGCGCTATCGTCCGTCTCCGTTTTACGCCTTTGATGAAGTCGATATGTTTTTAGACGGCGCGAATGTTGAGCGACTCTCTAAAATGATTAAGCAGCAGGCTCAGCAGGCCCAGTTTATTGTGGTCAGCCTGCGTCGCCCCATGATTGAGGCCGCCCAGCGGACAATTGGGGTGACGCAAGCGCGGGGAGCATATACTCAGGTGCTCGGGATCAACCTAGAGGCCCAAAGTGCGTCCATGTAGATCTGTTAAGATCAGAGTCCTCCTGTAGAATCATTCTTTAATTGAACTGCGGTTCACTTGCTGATTTCACGTTCCCACCAGGCTCCGGCTATGACCCCATCCTATGATCAGTTTCGTCAACGCTCTGACTTTTTAGGCACGCAGGTCGTGACCCGCACCACCGGTAAAAGCTTGGGGTTTGTGAGTCAGTTGTGGGTAGACGTTGATCGCGGCGAAGTTGTCGCCCTCGGGTTACGCGAGCAGCTGTTACCTGGTGTAATGTCGGGCACTGAGCACACGATGCAGCTCAGTAGCATTCGTCAGGTAGGCGATGTCATTTTGGTGGACGATGATGATGTCATTGAAGATGATCTCAATCTGACCCCCTACAGCACCATGATTAGCTCTGAGGTGATTACCGAATCGGGTGAAATGCTGGGTCGACTACGTGATTTGAAGTTTGATGTGACGACGGGCAAGTTGGAGTCCATCGTGATTGCGTCGTTTGGCTTACCCAAAATTCCAGATCAGGTGATCAGCACCTATGAGTTGCCCGTCGATGAAATTGTTAGCAGTGGCCCCGAACGCTTGATCGTGTTTGAAGGCGCTGAAGAAAAACTGGTGCAGCTTAGCGTCGGTCTGTTAGAACGCCTAGGCATTGGTCGCGCTCCGTGGGAGCGTGATGACGAAAGCGAATATATTATGCCGGTGTCAACGGCGAATCAACTACCCTCCGGTATGCAGCAGCCGGTTGAGCCCCTGCAGGAGCGCCCGCCTGTCGTGCAAGAGCGGTGGACTGACGATGATTGGGGTGAACCTGAGCCGATTTCAGCTGAACTGATGCCCCAGCGTCAAGCAGAGATGGCTTACCGCGAAGCGCCGTTTGAAGAAGAAGATAACTGGCCAACCCAATCGACGAATCCCGAGCCGGTCGATTACAACGCCGATATCAAAGAGGTTACCGAAGACATCTGGACCGACGATGAGCCCGAGCCCTACAAGGCACCGCCGGTGAACATTCCTCAGAAAAAGAAAGTGACCGAATACGAAGAAGAGCTGGACTATTAGGCGATGTTCAGCAAAGGTAGTACCGGTACAGGTAGGGTTTGCCGATATTCTAAGGGCGGTGAGTTGAGAGGTTCGATCTAAACTCGCCTGACAGTGCTGGTATATGCTTGCTCAGAAATCGCCATGGGACTGCCCCAGCGACTGAGACTGTTGCTAAAGCCGTTAATTATATTGGTCTGCGGTGCTTGCGATTGCG
>CALCPB010000030.1 GCA_937897665.1 uncultured Halomicronema sp.
GAGCATCCTAATTCCAAGTCCTGACCTTCGCGTTCCGTATTCTGCTAGGCCAGCCGACTAGGTGCAAAAGACCTTGCATTCCAGGTGGCTTCACGAGGGCGGTTGCTGCTTGGACCAGGGCGATACTGGACGGAGCTTACGATTCTCCGAGCAAGGTCTCAAACTCACTGCGTAAATTGCTGAAGTTGGCGACGCGACCCACGATGAGGCTCGTTTCTTCGGCCTTTTGCAGTTCGATTTTCCAGCGTGAGACCCGATCGCCATCTTGCAGCCAAAAATTGACCATTTGTGCCGCGATCGCATCCCAATCCCAAGCGGGTTTATGTTGAATGGTTTGGGTGGCGGCGATGAAACCATCTAGCGTGCATTGGTAGCTGCCCAGGTAGGCACAGCTGCGATTAGGCGACTGTTCGACGTGCTGCTGATGTCTGAAAAAATCCCAGACTGTGGTGATGCCGATGATGTCAAAGTTGTATTGCATAGAACTGATGATCAAACGGTTTTCTAAGGTTGAATCACACCCGTCATAGCCCGAAAAAACTGACGGCCTATGAGTACCCACAAAAAAGGCACAGGAAACTCCTGTGCCTTGCAAGCGATTGAGAAAGTGAATCTAAAAACATACGACTCACGGACCTCTAGTGACGATAGTGAGATTTCAAATAGGTTTCCCTAACCCGGCCTGGGCCGCGACACTGGCCGACTAAAACCAACCAATAGCCTATTCAAGCCAAGACCTTATGTCACATTTTAGGGTCGTCTTGAAGGCAGACTGTTCAGCGCTAACCACAGCAAAGATATGTGAACGAACTTTTAGGTGCCCGAACGATAGCGCTGGCTACTGGGCGAAAGATATCGAGGAGCGCTCTGCTCCTTCGTGTATCAGCAAGATGGTTCCGCAGTCTTATCCTCACCGGACTGGCGACTGCGATCTCTCAGCGCTTTATCCGAGTTCTACCAAACACCGCTACAGCGTTAGCGCCCCTGTCTTTCAGTTCTGCATCTCCACAGTGATTGTTGCTCATGATCACTGCAAGTTGGAATCGGGTCTGATTTCGGCTCTGTGACCTAGCGGCCCTGCAGCCAATGGGTCATCATCGGTCCCTTACCTTTGACATCAATGATGCCTCGCGCCTCAAAGATATATTCGTCTTTGAGCAGCTCGTAGACCGATTCAGTGACTTGAATGTGGTCGGCAACTCCTTGAGATTCCATGCGGCTGGCCACATTGACCGCATCGCCCCAAAGGTCGTAGGAGAATTTTTTGAGACCAATGACTCCCGCAACGACCGGGCCGGTGTCGATGCCAATGCGGAGGCGAAAAGCGGAATCATCTTGCCGACGAAACTGAGCGATCGCCGCCTGCATGTCGAGGGCCATTTCGGCGATCGCCCGCGTGTGATGGGGCAGCGCACTGGGCAGCCCACCCACCACCATATAGGCATCACCAATAGTTTTGATTTTTTCTAACTGGTGGCGTTCGGCGAGGTGATCAAAGGCGGAGAAGATTTCGTTAAGCAAATCGACCAGTTCTGTCGGGGGCAGCGCCCCTGACAACTCGGTGAAATTAACAATGTCGGCAAAGAGAATGGTGACCGCATCAAACCGGTAGGCAATTGATTGCGTGTTGCGTTTGAGCTGGTCGGCAATCGAGGCGGGCAAGATGTTGAGCAGTAGCCGTTCGGAGCGCTCTTGCTCAACTCGCAAGGCTTCTTCAATTTCTTTGCGATCGGTGATGTCAGTTAAGAAGCCCTCCACAACAGCGGGCTGAGCCGTCGGTTCCGAGACCGGCACCCCTTTCTCGAGTACCCACTTTTCTTGTTCCCCCGTGGTCAGAATGCGATAGGTCATCTGAAACGGGTTGCCGTTGGGGAGCGATCGCCGCAACTCTCCATTAACGTAATCGCGATCGTCCGGGTGAATTAGCTGCTCAAAGGGAAAGGCCTCGGGGCCGAGCAAATCTGCTGGAGTATAGCCCGTGAGTTCGTAGCAGCCATCGCTGACAAACTCTAGCGTCCAATTGGCGTCGCAGTAACGCCGATAGGCCATGCCCGCCAGGTTGCCCAACAGGGTGGCCAAGGTGCGCTGGCTTTCGCGGAGGGCCTCTTGCGCTTGGCGACGTTGGGTAATGTCGGCTACGGTGCCTTCGTAATACTGCACCCCGCCGCGATCGTTGGTCACGGCGCGGACATTTTCTGAGACCCAAATCACCTGCCCATCGGCCCGATAAACCTGTGACTCAAACTCAAACACCGCCCCTTGGGAATGTAACCGCTGCAGCATGGTACGCCGGTGCTCTTCTTTAACGTAGAGGCGATCGATATTGTTAATCTGCGCCATCATTTCATCTGGGCTGAGATAGCCATACATTCTCGACAGGGCCGGGTTAACGCTGAGATACCGGGCATCGGGGCTGGCTTGGAAAATCCCCTCAGCACTGTTTTCAAAAATGCTGCGATATTTTTCCTCAGCCTTTTGTAGCGCCATATCGGCTCGCCGTATCTCCGAGATGTCGCGTGCTACCCAAATCACCCGATTCTTGGGCATCGGTGAAATAATCGCCGTGTACCAGGCGGCGTTCTCAAAATCATCCAGATCCGCTTGGCCGCTGGACTCTGCCCCCGCCTGTCGCCAATCGCCAATGGGTAGGCTGTATTCAACGCGCACGGGCTGGCCGGAGTTGAGCGCTGTCTGAATGTGGCGCATAAACAAACTCGCCTGATAGGGCGGCAAGATGTCGTACACCGTTTGGCCAATGCGTTCGGTGCCTGGGTTGTAGAGCAGCTGCGCCTTGGTCACCATATTCAGATAGCGGCCATCGCGCTCAAATACGG
>CALCPB010000031.1 GCA_937897665.1 uncultured Halomicronema sp.
GGTAGCTAATCGACATGCCCATGCCATTCCCTTTGCCTAAGGGTTTGGTCGTGAA
Source organism: uncultured Halomicronema sp. (assembly GCA_937897665.1). Lineage (GTDB taxonomy): Bacteria > Cyanobacteriota > Cyanobacteriia > Phormidesmidales > Phormidesmidaceae > Halomicronema. The sequence goes on from CALCPB010000031.1 coordinate 56, forward strand.
AAATGGGTCGAAGATGCGTTGTTTGACCAACTCAGAAATGCCGATACCGTTATCCGCAATCGCGATCTCGACCCACTTGTTCGGCAGAATTGAGGTGCGGATAGTAATTTGCTGGGGCTCGGCCTCAGGCTCATTCGCCACCCACTCGGCATGGTCTTCTTCGAGGGCATCAATCGCGTTGCTGAGAATGTTCATAAACACTTGATTGAGCTGTCCGGCATAGCATTCTACGGGCGGCAGTTCGGCATATTGTCGGATCACTTCAATGGCAGGGCGAGCGGGACCGGCTTTGAGCTTGTGCTGCAGAATCATCAGAGTGCTATCGATACCTTCGTGAATATCGACGGCTTTGAGTTCAGCTTCGTCCATTCGCGAAAAGTTTCGCAGTGATAAGACAATCTGGCGAATGCGATCAGTGCCTAGCTGCATGGACGCTAGCAATTTAGGCAAATCTTCCTGCAAAAACTCGATTTCAATCTCTTCCGCCACTTGGGAAATTTGGGCCGAAGGCTGCGGATACTGCTGCTCATAGAGATGCATAAATCTCAATAAGTCCTTCGTATACTCCTGGATGTGCTGCAGGTTGCCGTGGATAAAATTCACGGGATTATTGATTTCGTGGGCGACACCGGCGACCAACTGCCCCAAGCTCGACATTTTTTCACTCTGCACCATTTGAGCCTGAGAGCGCTTCAATTCTTCTAAGGTATTTTGGAGTTCGGCGGTTCTTTCTTCTACCCGGATTTCCAATCCCTGTTTGCTCTCTTCAAGGGCGGCAAACGAGTCGCGCAGCTGCCCAGCCATATGGTTGAAGGAACTGGACAGGGTATTCACCTCTTGAATCGGGCTGGTCTTGACGGTTTGCTCTAAATCGCCAGCGGCGATGGCTTCGCTAGCCTGATTCAAGCGTTTTAGGGAACGAGTAATCCAGCGGGCGGTGAGGAAACCGAGTCCAGAAGCGACGAACAAGGCGGCCACGCAGAGCCCAATCGTCGTGCGGGTGTTGGCGTTGATTTCAGCCATAAAGGCGGTTTTAGGCACACTCACCACGACCAACCAGTCGAGGCCATAGTCATCCTGCCAGGGCATGACGGTGACATAGTGGAAGCCGTCCTCTAGCTCAAACTGAAAATCAGTATTTCGGCGAATTGTTTGCAGCCGGTTGGTCGCCTGCAGCTCTTGGGCCAAACTCTGAATCGTGGGATCAGGACTGGCGATCGCAGGTAAGCGCTGGAGCTCGTCATCGATGCGGCCAAAGGGTGGGGCATCGCCAGAGTTGGCAAGCAGGCTGCCGTCACGCTCCACACTGAAGACGGTTCCGGCCTGAGTGACATCCAGACTCTGCAAAAAACTGCTCAGCTTGAGCAAGTGAATATCGGCATCGACGACCCCCAGCAGGCGATTTTGACCGTCATACATCGGTCGCCCCGCCGAGGCCGCCAGATACGGGCCATAGGGTGAGTCCCAGATATAAATGTCTGCCCAGGTGGGTTGAAGAGCCTCCCTCGGCGCCGTATACCAGCTTTCTGAAAAGTGACTATAGTCGTAGGTACCGATGAGCTCAGTGCGATCGCCCTCGTCATTCGTGGCAAAGGTGCGGGCACTCATGGGCTGATTCGAATCCCAATCATCAATAGTGACGGTAGCCTGACCTTCGTAGCGAATGGCCCCGAGCCCTTCGCCGGTCACCAGTCCCATACCAACAAACGTGAGGTCGTAGGCCTGCATCTGATCCCAAAAATACTGGCCCATCAGCTCCTGATCTTCGATATCCAGAATGCCGCGACGAATGGCATCGGCATTGATCTGGTTCAGCTGCTGCGGTACCGATAGATAGGATTGTAGGTGCTCATCCACCACATCGCTGGTGCGATCCATCAGCTGATCGGCTAGATTATTGACGGCTCTTTGGCCGTTCCTAAATGATAAATAACCCACTAAGCTGACTGTTCCAAAAATCTGAGCCACAAAGGGAACAACCAGTAAAGCTTGGAGGGAAAACGCTTTGGATCGTTGGGTTTTCATTCTAGGAGTTACGAGAGTTAAATAGAATGCCGGGAACTGCGGAAATACCTGAGATAGTCAGATCTCTTGACACGACGACGCTTGCCTTAACACCTCCCTACAATACCCAATGGGTCAAAAAAAGAGCGGCATGCATAAAAAGGCGTATCAGATGAGGCTCTCATCAAGTTTTACTTTTACTCGTGACACTTGAGTTCGATAGGCAGAATCACGCAAACAGCACACTGAGACAGGGTTTGAAGAAGATCACGCTCAGTGGTGAAAACACTTAGACAGGCGAAATGACGGGGTTAATTGTTAAGTTGGGTGTATAGCTCAAAGGCGCTGCGCTCAACCCAGTTGTGCACTAATCGGCCACCGGCGATCGCCCAAATAGCAATGCCTGCGAGGGCGATCGGCTGGCCGTCGGCAGCAGTCCCTAAAACCCCATTATTTTTACCAGTTGCGCCAGCGCGACGTGACTCGCGAGCCATCGACACTGAGATAGGAGTTGTCAAAAAAGAGCGTGTCCAGGAACTTGGTTTCTAGGAAAAACTTGCCGGAGACTGTTGATCAGTTCCCAGAAACTGAGTTCTTTAGGTGAAATATTTTTAGTTTGGATTACTTTAAGTGAAGCGTGAATTAAGTTTTCTAGCGTTAGTGACAGAGACTTGATCCCCCCGCCCCCCTGCTTTGAAAAAGGGGGCAGCCCAATCCCGGTATTGAATAGCTTAACGAAGCCTTAGCGCAGCCATACCCGCAGGGTTATTGCCCGGAGGGCTTTAGGAGGCGGCGACAGCGGGGATCAAGCTACCATCCCAGCAAGACGGCCAGAAACCTGGTTTCCGGAGTTTTGAGAAGACACAGGAACTCAAACGGTGATGGAGAACAGTGAAGGATACCGATCAAATTTCTAATACCACCTTGGCGGTGCGCGGCTGAGAGACGCAGATTAGCACTTTGCCATCGTCAGGTGTGCCCGAGGGGGGCTCGTCATAGGCCACTTCGCCCGCTGCGATCGCGCACATGCAGGTAAGGCAAACACCGGCGCGGCAGCTAAAGTCGGGGCTGAGGCCCTGGTCTTCAGCAAATTCCAGCAGGGTGCCGTCGCCTGCGTTCCACGTCGCGGGTTTGCCGGATTTGGCAAAGACGACTTCGGCTGTGGCGATCGCGTCAGTCGCCGTCGCTGTCGCCCCAGTAGCTGAAGAAGCAGGTTTGGAGAATGACTCGAAGTACACCTGGCCATCGGGGACCCCCCACTCGGCCAGGCCACTCCGCAGCGAGTCCATAAAGCTGGGGGAACCGCAGAGGAAATATTCGGCATCTTGAGCGCTGAACTGGGGCGCTAAGAGCGACTTGACCAAGTCGGTATTGACGTAACCGGTGCTTTGGTAATGGCCTGCATCTTCGGGACGGGGGCGGCTGTAGCGATAGTGCACCGTAAACGGAGCATTTTCGGGCACGATGGCCGGTACCGCTTCGCGAAAGGCGTGATAGCTGCCATCGCGCGCCCCATGCAAAAACCACAGGGGTCGCTGAGGATTTTGGGCGGCCACGGCTTTTGCCATGCTGATCATGGGGGTAATGCCGACGCCGTTGCTGATCAGCACGACGGGGCGATCGCGCTCAACTTCTAACACGAACTTCCCTGCAGGCGGCTTGCAGGGAATGACGGCGCCCACCTCAATCTGGTCATGCATGAAATTGGAGGCGAGACCCGGCGGTACATCCTGATCTTTGGGTGCCCCCTCTCGCTTGATCGACAGGCGATAGGTATTGGGTGTGGCAGCGTAGTCTGATAGCGAATAGGTGCGAATGGTGGGCCGTGATTGTCCGGGAATGTCAAGCTTGAGCGTCAGAAACTGCCCTGGTTGAAAAGCCGATAGGGCTTGGCCATCCTGAGGCTGCAGATAAAACGAGGTAATTTCCCGACTTTCGGGCTCTTTGCGCGTCACGACTAAATTGCGCCAGCCCGCCCAGCCGTCCGGTGGGGAAGACTTTGAGGCCGCTGATTGCCGAGGCGGCAGCGGTTTGCTGACCCCACCCCAGACAGCGGCGATCGCCGCTCCAGCGACACCGGCATAAAGGCTCAGTTGATGCACTCGCGGCGATTCGAGTTTGGAGAATCCGAGTAAGCCGCTGGTGACCATCGTGGCGGCTGACGCGCCCATCACAGCTCCGGTCACGCTGCGCAAGAGCGGATTCTGAATGCGTTCGAGGATATCGGCCATCAAGAAGTTCCTAGAGGCAACGAGGGATAAATGGCAGGTAAACAGCGGGTAGCAGCACCCTTTTCAGAATAGTGGGCTGGGAGCTGATGCGGCATTGAAAATAACGGAAATTGTCAATACTGCACCTTAGTCAGGGCGATCGCCGGGTGTCTGCCTGAAATAATTTGGTTTACAGTCCTGAGCCGCGAGAAAAATCGGCTCTATAGTTTTAAGGTGTCAGAAAAAATCGGGGCTTCTTCGAGTTTATGAGAATCCCTGCAATACTAAAAACCACCCAACCGTGAGCCCCTGCCGCCACCGATTAAGCGGTGCTTCAATTGATTATGGACGTTGATGAAGCTCTGGCTATTGTGGATGAATTTCTGCCGCAGCAGCCTCTGACTAATTTACAAGAAACGATCTTCTGTCAGGTGTGGGAAGGCAAGACCTATGCCGAAATTGCTGAGGCCTGCAATTACGAACACAACTATATTCGTGATGTCGGCTTTCGGCTCTGGCAAACCCTGTCAGACGCGTTGGCGCAAAAGGTGTCTAAAAGCAATATCAAGGCCGTGCTGGGGCGCTATGCTCGCCATCGCCAGCAGCAGGCACAGACGGCCGTGCTGCCCCTGGCGCCAACGTCGCTAGCCTTAGAGTTTCCGAGCGGGCCGGTGCCGCTAAGTTCGTCACTATATATTGAGCGCCCACCGATCGAATCTCAGGCCTTTGCCGATGTGCTTAAGCCCGGTAGCCTGATTCGCATCAAGGCCCCCCGGCAAATGGGAAAGACGTCCTTACTCAAGCGGCTCGTTGCCCACGCTCAAGGGCTCGAATTTCGCACAGTGACGCTGCGGTTTAACCGGGCCGATCCCGC
>CALCPB010000032.1 GCA_937897665.1 uncultured Halomicronema sp.
CCGCCAAGTGCGACTGTCTTACCTCTCGGCGGGCTGTATCACCTGGGCGATTTGGGCCTGGCTAGATCAATTTAATGTTCAAGACTGGGTCATTACGGTCTTGCCCGTGGGGCTGGCTCTGCTTTACGTCGCCCAAGTTGATCCTGCTGTACGTCAACCCGAGCAGAAAAATGCCCGCCATGGACTCCGGCTCATCGCCACGGGTCTCATTCTATTGACAGCGCTGATCACTGAAGGGTGGACGGGTCTGCCCGTGGGTCTGATGGCGCTGGGGGCGATCGCCGCCGGACTCTTGCTGCGCATCCGCGCCTTTCTCTACGTCGGCACGATCATTTTTGTGATGAATGCGGTCAATCAGCTGCTCTTACTTAATCCCACTTACCCATTTATGAAATGGATCGTGGGGATTCTGGTCGGCACAGTGCTGATCTGGATTGCGGCTGATTTTGAACGCCGACGTCAGCGATGGATCGCCTTTGCCCAAACCTGGCTGCAAAACCTCAGTACTTGGGAGTAGCGATCGCGAACAGCAGCGTGCAAAATATCAAGTTCAGCGCAGCCCTCAATGCCTCTCCGAATAAGTGGATTTCTTCGTGACAGCTACACTGACAGCATCCCTAGAATAAATCCAGATTTACTTCTGGAGCTTTCAGATTCAAATATCCATTAGATATTGATGAAAATCAATGGCTGGCATGGAGCTATTTGCTGATAGGAGAGATTTGAAATGACTCACTATGATGTCGTGCAATTAGAGCGATCGCAGTTGAAGGATGCTAGTCAAATTGCGGCTTTGGCCTTCGACGATGATCCTATCTTTCGATCGCTAACACCCACTGACCCGTCGGCTCGGTTAGGTACCCTAACCTCTTTTTTTAGTATGTCGCTCAAGTTTTGCAATGCTTACGGCCATATTTACACGACTCCCGATTTACAAGGAATTGCTGCGTGGTTGCCGCCTCATCAACCGACGCCTACAACCTTACATCTTATGAGCAAGATAATTCCATATCGGCTGTATGAATGGCCGAGTAAATTTGGGTGGAATAACCTACAGCGATTAGGATTGTTCTTTGCAGAAACTGATCACTGCCACGAAGAAGATATGCAAGACAAGCCTCATCTGTATCTCTTCTTATTGTTTGTAAATCCAAATTTCCAAGGACAGGGAATTGGGAGCGTCTTGTTACAGCACGTACTCACTCAGGCAAATCGTGATGATTTACCCTGTTACTTGCTGACGTTTACTGAGCAGGCGGTTCGGTTCTATCAAAAGAATGGGTTTGAAGTTCTCCGGAATTGTGTGCATTACGAAGATTTTCCACCCTATTGGACACTGAAATACAAGCCGTCATTGCAGTGATTAGATGAGCAGTAGGGTAGGCATTGCCCACCATCACCTATGCAAAAGCTCAACCCTTACTCTCCAGCGTATTTACTCACCTTAGAAAACGCTGCTAAATCAGTTTTCTGGCCGACACATTGACAAGCCCAATCGTCTCAATAATGGGGCTTTCTTACCTGCTTAGCAAAACTTGAGTAGACCCAAAATGAGGGCAACTGACCCACCCATTTTTGATCGGATTGGTGTGGACATAATCAAAGTAATGGAGATCACACTCAGTTAATGGCTGCTGCAGTGGGCACTCCATCCTACTCGCCACAGAGCTGGGATTTTAAGCCGATGAGCAGTAGTGCTTTGGATTAGTGATTGCAAACAGCAGCATTCAGAATCCATAACTCAAACAGCGACTCCTGGCTGAATGAGAGTTTCAGAGAGCTCAAGAGGGCTCATCCGATTGCGGCCTGCTCCACAGGGAAAATAGAGGATAGTAGCGTGCATTGCTGTGCGAATGTTCCTAATCCTTGAGCACTTGTTCGACTGTATCCCTCCCCCCCGGATTGTTTGCCCTCAAAAGGCGGTGGTAGCCTCCAAACAGTTGGCAGGACAGTGCTGCTATTTCTAGCTCACTCAATGTTTCAGCCATGATCTACAACCAATTAATGAATGAAAGTCTCTATTGGGTCCTTAGGGGTGCTGCTGATCGGATCGCTCCTCGTTGGGTGCGGCTCTGGCTCAGATTCCGCCCTAGAATCAACGCCTGATTCCGCCCCAGAATCAGCCGCCGCTGAAACGTCACCTCAGACGGGGTCTGCCGAGCAGATCGTACTGGCTATTGGCGGTGAAAGTGAAGAAGGCTATGACCCGACCTTGGGGTGGGGGCGCTACGGTTCACCGCTATTTCAAAGCACTCTACTCAGACGAGATGCCGACCTCAACATTGTCAATGACCTGGCGACGGACTATACAGTCAGCGCCGACGGATTGATTTGGACCGTGACCATTCGCGACGATGTCGTCTTTGCGGACGGCGAACCGCTGACCGCTGCCGATGTGGCTTACACCTTTAATCAAGCGGCAGAGAGCGGCGGTCTCACCGATGTAACGGTCTTGGCAGAGGCGATCGCCTTGGACGATACCACCGTCGAACTCCGACTGGAGGAACCCCAGAGCACCTTTGTCAATCGCCTGATCACCCTGGGCATTGTACCCGAACATGCCCACGGCCCAGACTATGCGCGCAATCCGGTGGGGTCAGGGCCGTATCGTCTGGTGCAGTGGGATGAGGGACAACAGCTCATTGTCGAGGCTAACCCCAACTACTATGGTGCTGCCCCCGGCATTCAGCAGTTGGTGTTTTTGTTTGTCGAAGAGGACGCCGCCTTTGCCGCTGCCAAAGCCGGACAGGCCCAAGTTGCTAGCATTCCTCAAGCGCTGGCGGTGCAGAGTATCGAGGGCATGACGCTGTATGACGTCACCAGCGTCGATAACCGGGGGCTGATGTTTCCCTATGTGCCAGCCACGGGGGAGACCACCCCTAACGGCGACCCGATTGGGAACGATGTGACGGCGGATTTAGCGATTCGCCAGGCAGTGAACTACGCGATCGATCGCCAAGCGCTGGTGGATGGCGTACTAGAAGGGTATGGGTCGGTAGCCTATGGCCCGGTCAGTGGCCTCGCCTGGGAGGCACCAGGGGCCAACATTCAAGATGCCCAACCCGAAGAGGCCCAGGCGCTCCTGGCGGCTGGCGGCTGGGCCGATAGTGATGACGACGGCATTTTGGAAAAAGACGGGGTCAAGGCCGAGTTCACGATTCTCTATCCGGCTAGCGACAGCACCCGCCAAGCCCTAGCCCTGGCAACAGCGGCCATGCTCGAGCCCATCGGCATTCAGGCCAACGTTGAGGGCAAAAGCTGGGACGAGATTACCCCGGCGCTGCATAGCAATGTGGTGGTTTTTGGCTGGGGCAGCCACGACCAGACCGAGATGTATAACCTCTATCACAGCCAAGCGGCCCAAGGCGATTTCTATAACGCCTGGTACTACGCCAATCAGGCCATTGACGACACCCTTGATCTGGCGATGGGGGCACCGTCAGAAGCGGAAGCGATCGCCTTTTGGCAAGCGGCCCAGTGGGATGGCACCACCGGCTTTACCACTCAGGGAGACGCTGCTTGGGCTTGGCTGGTCAATCTCGATCACACCTACTTTGTTAGCGACTGTCTCGACATCGGCCAACCCCAGGTCGAACCCCACGGCCATGGCTGGCCCATCACCGCCAACATTGCTGAGTGGGCGTGGACATGCAGCTGAGGTCAATACTGATATTTACGACCCAAAAGCTGCTGCGGTTAGGACTCTTGCTGCTGGCCGTGGCGATCTTTACCTTCGTGCTCTTGAGCCTTTCCCCCATTGACCCGGTGCAGGCTTACATTGGGGCCGACATGATGCAGATTAGCCCCGAGCAGCGGCAGTTGATCGCCGAACGCTGGGGGCTGGATCAGCCCATGCTATTACGGTTTGGCGACTGGCTCGGGCAGCTAGTGCAGGGCAATTGGGGCACCTCAATGGTGTTTAATCAGCCCGTCGGGGAAGTGATTGCCAGTCGCTTTAGCGTCTCGGTCCAGATGTTAGCGATCGCCTGGTTGCTTTCCGGCCTGCTCGGTTTGGGGCTCGGGATCGTGGCAGGTGCCCTGGCCGGTACCTGGATCGATCGCGCCATTCGGCTGTATGCCTACACCTTGGCCTCGTCGCCCACCTTTTGGGTGGCGCTCCTCCTGCTGATTGTCTTCTCCGTCTCCCTCAAGGTGACGCCCATCTGCTGTGCCGCGCCCCCCGGTCGGCTAGCGGCAGATGTCACGTTCTGGCAGCATCTCCATCATCTGCTGCTACCCGCCCTGACCCTCAGCATCATCCGGGTCGCCAGTAATACCCAGCGCCCCCGCCAAAAGCAGATTGAGGAGCTGCCCAGCGACTATGTTCGTCCAGCCGTACATAGTTTTCGCGGAGCGGTACAGTCCTTCACCCTATCAGCCCCTTTAACACAAGCGCTTAAACGTCTCAGTCAGCAGTCAGAAGTCACGCTGTTTATGACGTTGTTAGCCGTCTTCAAGGTGCTGCTGTATCGATATACAGGGCAGTCTGATATTTTAATTGGTCATCCTATTGCCAATCGCAATCGCCCCGAAACAGAAGTTTTGATCGGCCTATTTGCCAATACCTTGATCCTGCGAACCCATTTGGCAGACACCTCAACCTTTGCTGAATTGTTGCAACAAGTTCGCCGTTCAGCGCTGGGGGCCTATGCCCACCAAGATATCCCCATGGAAAAACTGGTCGAGGTGTTACAACCCCAACGGGATCTCAGCCACAGCCCGCTATTCCAGGTCATGTTTATCCTGGAAAATACTCCTATCAAAACCTTGGAGCTTCCTGGATTAGCACTCACCCCTCTCGAAACACCCTTTACTATCGCCTAGTTTGACCTGACCCTAACGATGGAGGAAGGCGGGCCTAATCTGCACGGCTGGTTCGAATACAACCGTGATTTGTTTGCGGCCCCCACCATCAGCCGCATGACGGATCATCTCCAAACGCTCTTGTCAGGAGTTGTAACGCACCCTCAACAGCTTCTAAGCGAACTTCCCCTGTTAACGACATCGGAACAGCATCAGCTGTTGGTGAATTGGAACCAGACTCAGACTGCGACGCCATCTAACTGCTGCCTGCATCATTTAATCGAAACTCAAGTCCCACGCACCCCCGATGCGCTCGCCCTCGTCACGGCACAGACCCACC
>CALCPB010000033.1 GCA_937897665.1 uncultured Halomicronema sp.
GTTGAACGGGCGGATCAAGCGTACCAAGACTATCAAGCTGGCAAAACGGCTCAATACAAAGTCGAGTTTCGCTTGCGTACACAGCCAGACGGTTGGAAGTGGATTCTCTCGATGGGACAGTTCACGGAGTGGGATGAAGCTGGGCAACCGACCCGCCTGCTAGGCACTCACACCGACATTAGCGATCGCAAATTTGCCGAAATTCAGCTAGCAGTTCAGAACACCCTTTTAGCCAAAATTGCTCAAGGCCAGCCGCTGACGGATGTCCTAAATGCTCTGATTGAGATGGTAGAGCATCACTCCGATGGAGTCCTCTGTTCAGTCTTATTGCTTGACCAAGACAACCGATTTCGACCAGGGGCCGCCCCGAGCTTGCCGAGCGATTACAACCAGGCTCTTGAAGGTTTGCAGATTGGGGAAGGTGTGGGGTCTTGCGGTACGGCAGCTTTTCGTAATGAAACGGTGAGCTCGGCTAATCTGGCCACCGATCCGCTCTGGTGCCGTTGCAACGAATTGGCTTTGAGCTATGGGCTGAGAGCCTGTTGGTCGAGTCCAATTACTGCCCGAGGGGGAAAAGTTCTCGGCACCTTTGCGATGTATTACCGCCAGGTAAGATCGCCCCAACCCCATGAATTACAGACCATTACGCAAATGGCCCATATTGCCGGTATCGCGATCGAAAGACATCAAGCTGAGACAAAACTTCGCCAAAGCGAAGCAACTTTGCTGCGGGCTCAGCAGGTCGCCCATGTCGGGAACTGGGAATTGGACCTCGCGAGTCAAAAGCTGATTTGGTCACCCGAAATGTTCCGCATCTGTGGGTTAAACCCTAGCTCCTCGGTGCCTTCCTATGAGGCATATATGCTGCTACTGCCAGAGCATGTGCGCAGCCGCTTGCAGCAGTGCGCCGAAGGGGCGATCACTGACAGTGATGTCCACACCCTGGAATACAGCCGCTCTCAAGCAGATGGCTCTTGGGGCTACTACGAGTGGCGGGCCGAGATCGAGCGAGATGCCGAGGGTCAGGCGCTGAAACTATTTGGTACAACGCTTGATATCACTGATCGCAAACGAACTGAACTTGCCCTGCAAAATCTCATTGCCGGCACGGCAGCCACCACCGGCCAAGACTTTTTTCCGGCACTGGTGCAGCATATCGCCCAAGCTTTAGAAGTTGACTATGCTGTCATCACGCAAAAAGATGATCAGCAGCTGAAGACAATCGCGTTTTGGGCTAATGGCAATCTCTTGCCCGAATACACCTATCCGCTGATTCAGACCCCCTGTGAGCAGGTGTTTATCAGTGGCGAGTTTGTGTGTGAGCGCAATGTTCAGCAAGCGTTTCCTCATGACCTCGACCTGGTCGAACTAGAGGCAGAAAGCTATCTCGGGGTGGTATTGCCCGCTTCTCAAGGGCCAGCTCTGGGACACTTGTTCATTCTCCATAAACAACCCATTGCCAACTTGCAGTTCGCCAAGCAAATTCTCCACGTCTTTGCCGCCCGTGCCGCCGCCGAGCTCGAACGCCAGCAAACTCAAGCCCTGATGACCCACAACGCTTTACATGATCCGCTAACGGGATTACCCAATCGCACCCTGTTGTCTGATCGGCTCGAACTCGCGATTCAACGCGCCCAACGACTTGATAACTACCGCTATGCCGTCGTGTTTCTAGACCTCGATCGCTTCAAAGTGATCAACGACAGCCTTGGCCATGTCGTGGGTGATCAGCTCTTAATGGCGATCGCCCAGCGGTTAAAAACTCATTTACGGCAGATTGACTTGGTGGCTCGGCTCGGCGGCGATGAATTTTTGATTTTGCTAGAAGACATTACCAGTACCGAAGAAATCACTCACATTGCCGAGCGAATTTTGACGGATTGTCAAACCCCCATCACGATTAACAGTCATCAAATTTATACTAGTTTCAGCATTGGCATCGTCATGGGAAACCACGCCTATCAACATGCAGCCGAACTCATTCGCGACGCTGATACTGCCATGTATCAAGCGAAGTCTCAGGGGCAGAATTCCTATCGGTTCTTTGATACGGCCATGCATACTGAAGTGCTTAGTCGTCTTACGTTGGAAACAGAGCTCCGCAAAGCCCTTGATCAGCAGGAGCTCACCATCCACTACCAGCCGATTATGAGTTTGCCTCACCAGCGCCTCGTCGGCTTCGAGGCGCTGGTGCGCTGGCAGCACCCCACTCGGGGGCTGATTGGGCCTGATGAGTTTATTTCAGTGGCTGAGGAAACTGAATTAATCGCGCAGATTGATAGTTGGGTACTCAAGCAAGCTTGCCAACAGTTGGCCGATTGGCAACATCAGTTTACTGATTGCGCTGATCTCAAAATTAGCGTTAATCTCTCTGCCCAAGATTTGTACAAGGCCAATTTGCTGAAAGAAATCGATAAGGTTTTAGAGCATACTGGGCTATCAGGGCAAGCCATCGCACTAGAGATTACCGAAAGCACTCTGATTAAAGAGTTTAGTCAAACCATTGACTTACTCATGCAGCTGACTGCTAGGGGGATGCAAATTAGTATTGATGATTTCGGGACTGGCTATTCTTCCCTCAGTTATCTACATCGTTTGCCGGTCAATAATTTGAAAGTCGATCGCTCATTTGTGAGTCAGATGGAATCAGAACCACGCAATTATCAGGTAGTTAGCACCATCATGACGCTTAGTCAGCAGCTCGGGCTGACGGCGATCGCTGAAGGTATTGAGACGTTGCAGCAGTTGCAGCAATTGCAAGCCTTGGGTTGCCAACTGGGCCAAGGCTACTTGTTCACGAAACCGTTAGCAGCTCTTGAAATCGAAACTCTTTTTCTGCGCAAGGATCAGAACTGAGTACACAAGTTTAGCCAGCGCCGCCTGCGGATATTTCGCGCCGCCTCATCTCGACCATGATGCCACACTTTCTAGCATTTACCGTGAGCCCTGGAGTTGACTGGGCGCCTTGACCTGAAGGGGCACCTCAGTCTGCGCTGCCGCCAACC
>CALCPB010000034.1 GCA_937897665.1 uncultured Halomicronema sp.
CGTCAGGCCATGTTCTAGACCAACGGCTAGGGTCACTAGATGGCTTTGAGAGCGCGAGCTTCAGAAAAAGCGCATCCACAGGTCTAGCACACTACCGAAGTCTCCCGTCTCCCTACTGAGCAGCTTGCACACGGACGAGGGCTTCCGACAAAAAGTCGGCAGGCACCGCGCCCGGAATCAGGACGTCATTCATGATGAACGTCGGCGTACTGCTGAGCTGTAGTTCTTGGGCAAGGGCCAAATCACGGGCGACGGCTTTTTTCGCGTCTTCACTGGCGCGATCTGTGTTGAACTGATCAAGATCTAAGTCTAAATCACGGGCAATTCTCAGGTAGAGTCCCTCGCCCAGATTGGGCTGGTTCTCAAAGAGAGCATCGTGGTAGGCCCAAAATTGACCCTGCTGTCCGGCGGCCCAAGAGGCCAGCGCAGCGGGCAGTGCCTCAGGGTGAATGTTGGTCAGGGGAAAGTTTTTCAAGACAAAAAGTACATCGTTGTCATGCTCGGCGAGAAATTCATCAATGTGGCCGGTGGCCTGGTTGCAGAACCCGCACTGATAGTCAGAAAATTTCAGCAGCACTACCGTGGCATCAGGATTGCCCAGCGTCGGAGAATCGCCTACCAAAATTTCTCGACTCAGGTCATCGACAACTTCCGTCACCAAAACTTGATGTTCTTCCTGGTTAGCGGGGGGCGCGGCTACGGGAGTCGGTGCTGCGGTCGGTGCCTCAGCGTCTAAAGGGGCCGTTGAGTTGCCACCCAGAGAAGTCGTCAATGAAATCAAAAGTGCTGCACCAACGACACCGAAGAAGCCAATGCCCAACCATAGCGGCCAGTTTGTGGCTTTGGCTTTGGCTGAGTTAGAAGAATTCTCGGCTGGAATCTTAGGGGAAGAATCACTCATGACTAAATCAAAGGGTGGCGGTAAAGAATGCGCTCAATTTATCTCAACAATCTGAGAACACCCTGAGAGAGCATAGAAATCTGAGAATACTCTGAGAGCGACTAGAGAATTGAGACTCCCCCATTAGGTGCTCCATCACCTGGCCCCGATGAGCGCATTCGTCGTGGCAGTCCGGCTCTGACGCCGCTCCTCAAAGCAGACCACGTTTTGTCAGGCTGAGGCCGTGTCCCCCCCCGCGATCGCCACCGGATTTTAACCTTTGCCTCGGCGCGGATCGGGCCACCGTTCTCTAGGCGGTGCCCAATGGCAGGTCTTGTGATCAGAGAGAAACTGAAATTCCAGACTTTTAAGGAAATTAGGGCACTTTGATTGAAGGGAATAAATAGTGTGGCGGCTTGTGAACGTTTTGCATGAGGTGGGCGTATGACGTGGCGTTGGTTTTCCTGCACCGGTTTAGGGCTGGCAACAATCATGATGAGCGGGTCGGGCATGGCCCCCGGCTTCACTCAGCAGCTTCATGAAGTAACCTTAGAACCCTTGACCCTCAGCGCCTCAGAGGTGGGGGGAACCGCCTACGTGCCCGCTGCCGTTGACACCTCCCCCCGACCAGTCGATGGGCCGCTGCGGGCCGTGGTGAATGAGGACGATCGCACCCCCGTCTTGAGTGCTCGATATCCTTGGTCGACCATTGGGCGGGTCGATTGGGTCGCCCCGGACGGTGTTACCGTGCTGGGAGCTTGTACGGGGACGCTGATTGGGCCGCAGCTGGTACTCACCAATGCCCACTGTTTAATTGATCCCGAGAGTGATCTGCCCACCACCCACGCCATTACCTTTCGCCCCAATGTGATTCAGGGCGAGTCTGAGGCCGTGGCGACGGTGGTGGCCTACGAATATGGCAGCAGCCCGTTTACCGGCGATGTCTCCGACGACTGGGCACTGTTAACCCTAGACGAGCCTTTGGGCGAGACCTTTGGCTTTTTGGGCTGGCGTCATGTTGACTTTGTCGATGCCGACACGCTGGCCGAGATGGATAGCCAAATCAGTGTGGTCGGCTACTCGGCAGATTTTCCCCCGGCGACGCTGAGCGGGTTGGGCGAGCCGGGCGAAACCGCTGGGCTCAGCGATCGCTGCAGCGTGATTACGGAGCTAGAAGAGGGTGATTTTGCCGGGAGCTTAATTCACACCTGTGACACCAACCCTGGCGCATCGGGAGCCCCACTATTTGCCCTGTTTGATGACGGCGACTACTACATCTTGGGGCTGCACGCTGGCAGCGTGACCCTGCTTGAAAATGTGACCCTGCCCACTGGTGAGCAAACCGATGTGTTGAATCGCGGCATTCCCGTATCACGCTGGGCCGCCAGAGCCGCTGCGCTCCGTTAGCACCGCGTCAGACTCAAAACTGCAGCGTCGAATTGGGGGCTTGGTTGTCTGTCTGCTGGCCAGTGCCCAGCGGCTGAGCAGCCGTGTGAACGGGTGTCACGGCACCCTGGGAAAGCGGGGCCGGCATCGGAACGGTGGCGCGGTGGTGAAAGGTGTAGAGGATATCGCCGTGGTTGGTCGGCTCAAAGTCGGCAAAATAAGCTTGAGCCCGTGCATCGCGAAACTCGCGCGCTTGGGCACCAGTAATGTGGGCAGCCATCGCGAAATCCAGAGCGCTAATGCGACCCTGGTAGCTGGGCAAACAATCATAAAAACAGCTGTACAAACGCCGCTGAAAATCGCGATGGCGCTGCCAGCGATACCACCCAGCAATCCCCCCCGCCAACAGCAACAGCCAGGGTAGCAACAGCTTGAGGAGCCAAATCAGTAGCAAGACGGCGATCGCCGCCCCCAATCCCAACCCTAGTCGCAGCGTCACGTGCTCAGCATCAAAAGATTGGGGCGGCAGTCGCGACATGGGTCTGACTCCAGTTCAAGCGTATTACTGATTTTCTCTTTGAGTGTAAAAGACGCTGGGAGCTTTGTCCGGGCGATCGCACATCAACCGTTACATTCAGGCCGTCTGACGTTCTAGCCAGCCGCGCATTTTGCCCGGATTCAGCAATCCGTAGGGATCGACCTGCGCTTTGAAGTCAACCTGCGCTGGGTTAATTTCCTTGCGGCCCCCATCTTCCAAAATGTAGGTGTGGGGGTTGGCGATAAAAGCGCCTTGCGCTTCGAGGTAGTCAATGATGGCCTGTAGCCGTTCTGGTGTTGAGAAGCGCACCAGCTGCAGCGCGGCGGCAATCACCGACCCACCCACTCGAAAATATTCCAAATGCATCATCACCTCATCGCCGAAGTGCTCATACATCTGCTGCACCAGCTGCAGCTCCGGATCATGGGGAAACAGCGTTTGCAAATAGGTCAAAGAGGGATCGACATTGCGGGCGTGCAGGGTGGTGTGGTTCCAGGTGAATTCTGCCAGCGAGGTCTTTTTGCCCGCCTCGTCTGCCGCCTTTTGGTAGGTGATAGTGCCACCAAACTCAGCCACGAGTTCGGCCAGTAGCTCTAGTGACGGCTCAGCCACCATCAGCAGCGCCGCATGGCAACCTGTCGGCAAGTAGGCTTTGAGTGCCGCAAAGTAGCTGGGAATCGGGGCCGCATGGACGCTAATCAACTTTTTGATCAGACCGTCGGCATCGCCGAGGGCCTGCCCAAACCGCGCCGCCGTCATGAAATCATCAAAGGTGACAATCACCTCTGCCCAGGGATAGGCGGGCCCCAGCGGAATTTCTAGCTCGGTAATAATGCCGTTCGTGCCATAGGCATGGTTGACCTGCTGCACGTCATCACCTCGCAGTTCAATCACGCGAGGTTCATCTTCTAAGGTCACGACCCGCACCGCATTGAGGTTGCCGCGATCGCGCAGTTGCCCATACATAATTGACCCAATGCCGCCGCTGCCGCCACCGATAAAGCCGCCAATCGTCGCCGTGCGATAGGTCGAGGGATACATGCGAATTTCCCAGCCTGCGGGCCGTGTGACTTTATCAATCGCCGCCAACTTGGCTCCAGCAGCGACGCAGGCCATCCCCGGTTTCACCCACTTCACCGCATTCATCCGGCTCAGGTCCAGGATGATGCCCCCCGCCAAGGGAATGCACTGCCCATAGTTGCCCGTCCCGGCCCCCCGCACGGTGACCGGCACCTTGGCCGCAACACAAGCTTTAGCCACCTGCAGCACCTCCGCTTCTGAGGTGGGCCGCACGACTAAATCCGCCGTTTTATCCGCCAACTGTGCCTGCAAAATTGGGCTGAAGTAGTAGTAGTCCTTCGACAGTTTTTCGACCTGGGTGGGGTCGCGAATCACTTCTACGTCACCCAGGGCGGTTGTGAAAGCCTGCCAGTCAATGGTGGGATTGGTCGTCGAGGTCATGGGAGTTTGACTTAGTCGGAAGAGAATGTTTAAGGTACGGCGTCGCTGAGATATGTGTCGTAGTTTTACACACTTCCTCACGAACTGAAGGGCCACTCTAGTAAGCTTGAGGCGATCGCCCCCCGCTTCGCAGTCACCAGCACCTTGAAATCCTGGGAAACGCAGGAGCGGTGAGCCTCAGCAGCGTCAAATCACAGCCTTGCCGAGTGGGACGTTACCGTTGCGCCTACCAGTCCCCTATGGCATCGCTTATTGATTTCTACTCACCAGTCAGCAGCTTCAGGGCTAGGCATGAAGAGCCCCTAAGAGGACTCGTGATGCTTAAACTGACGATAGCGGGTGCGGGCCCGGCGAATGAGGGGCAGTCCGGCAACATAGGCCAGGGAACCAAAAATTGCCCCCATCACAGCACTGCCGAGCATTAGCGCTAGCCCCACATCGGTGCCAGTAGCCAGCCAGTTTTCCAACGACTCCGCATCGGTAAAAAGATTGACAACGGGTTGGCCTAAAATCCACGCGCCCAGTCGGTAGTTAAAGGCATAAATCGGCACATAGGTGAGGGGATTGCTGATCCAAGTCCCAGCGGCCGCCATCAGCGGATTGCCTTTGATGCGAAAGGCGATCGCCACGCCCATGATGGTCTGCAGGCCAAATAGGGGAAACATTCCCGCAAACACGCCGGCGGCCAGCCCCCTCGCCAGTTCTTTAGGATGTCCCCGCAGCCGAATGAACTTCAAATACAGGTAGCGAACCCGCCGTTTGAGCTGAACCAGCGGTGCGCGCTGTAATTTTGACGAAGCATTCGAAGAGATGGGCACTGCAGATAAATCAGGTAGCTGGGTTAAGGGCACTGGCAGCAACAACCAATTAAAAGAAAGCGTTAATTATGTTTCATCTTAGGGGGTTCACACCGCCCCTGGCAGCGACGAGACGGTAGATCACAAAATCGATAGGGAATTTTGGTATCCCATGAAGCTGTCGCCAAAATTTGGATCAGTAAGATTTCAGGACTCGGCGCATTCGCGATCGCACGCAACCTCACAGAGGAAAGTTGTCAATTTGGAACCGGCCCGATAGCATGGGCTTAAGTTACAAAAG
>CALCPB010000035.1 GCA_937897665.1 uncultured Halomicronema sp.
CCCACCCCGCCGTTGGCACCCCTCCCCAGAGGGGATTGTTATCTCAACAGGTTGGTACACGTGCCTAATGTCCTGATGCCGGCGACAGTCTGAATAGGGCTTCCTCCCGACTGCTGAACGAGAGCTTTATCTAAAGGACTGCACTCACATTACTAGCAGTTCAACAGTCCATACCCTCATCCTCTAGGAGATATCATCATGAATGCTCAAGCAACCCTTGATGCCATTGCGCAATCTGAAAAAATTGGTCGTCTGATCTACCAAGGCTTTAACGAGCGAAACTTGGCGCTTTGGGACGACGTGATCGCAGCTGATGTAGAACTCCGCAGCACCGTAGGCTCCCAGCCGACTCATGGAATTGAACCGCTCAAAAATTGGGCCGCTGAGTTTCAAGCTAAGTTCTCTCCAAGGCTCGATCTGGTCGATGAAATCTATGGGGTTAACCGCGCCGTGATTGCCGTTAACCTTGTCTGGCAGCATACCGGAGAGTTTTTCGGGTTAGCCCCCACTGGCCGCAAGGGCACTTCCATTGAGTACTTTATTCTGTCCCACGAAGGGGGTAAGGTCACTCGCTTTTGGGTCGCTGACCATACCCTCGATTTAACCACCTATCTCATTGCGGAACGTGGCATGCACTACCCACAGAACTTTGAGCCGCAGCCAATCATTCGGGGCATTGAAGTTGCGTAACCTGCCCTCGACCCCAACCAGCCATTCTTTGTCCATCCACCCAACCCAAGGATAAAACGATGAAACGCCTCATAATGAACGCGGACGAGCTCGGCGGTATTGGAGCCTCAGAGACAGAGCGACCGCAACCGTTGCCCCACCAAAGCCTAGTAAAGGTCACGGCCTTTTCGCTCAATCGGGGTGAAGTTAACTTTGCCCAATCTCCAAATGCCAAAGGCCGTACCATCGGCTGGGATTACGTCGGCATCATTGCCGCCCCGGCTGCCGATGGCCAGGGGCCGCAGCCAGGCACCCGCGTCGTTGGTTGGCGACCACAGATGGATGCCTTTGCCGAATACGTGATTGGCGATCGCGAGTATTTGGCCGTCATTCCCGACGGGGTCTCTGATGCCCAGGCTGCAACACTGCCCGTCGCTGGCCTCACGGCCCTGGCGGCAGTTGATAAAGGGGACAGAATTCTAGGTCACTCAGCGCTGATCACGGGGGGTACTGGCGGCGTGGGGGTCTTTGCCCTGCAGCTAGCTAAACTGAGCGGTGCCAAAGCCGTGGCTCAAGTGCGCCGTCCCGAACAGGTGTCATTGGCCCGAGACCTTGGCGCTGATGCCGTCGTTGTCACCGCAGATGGACAACGACTAGAGGCTGAAGGGCCGTATCGACTCATTGTGGATGGGGTGGGTGGTGACCTGATCGGCTCTCTGTTGCCGGTCACCGCCAAGGGCGGCACTCTAGTTTCCTACGGTGGGTCGCAGAGCTCTGAAACACCGCTCAATTTGGCCGATTTGTATGGCAATGGGGGACAGCGACGGCTATATGGACTCACGCTTTACAGCGAGGTGGAAGTGGAGCCATCCTCTGTGGGCCTCAGCCGTTTACTGCGATTGGTTGAGAGTGATCGGCTGCAGGTACCGGCGATCACTGCCGCCGACTGGTCAGAAACTTCCAGGCTCGCCAGCGATTTACTCGCGCGGCGGTTTAGTGGCAAGGCTGTACTGACGATTGACTAGTCATTTCGATGATTACGGATGCATCACCCAACAAGACAAGGGAGGAAACGAGGGAATTTTGCGCGACCTGATGAGCGGTGTCTGCGGCTCGCTCGCCGTGAGCAAGCCGAGTGTATGAGTCAGATAAACAGCCAAATCTTTGCTTGATC
This sequence comes from uncultured Halomicronema sp., assembly GCA_937897665.1. GTDB lineage: Bacteria > Cyanobacteriota > Cyanobacteriia > Phormidesmidales > Phormidesmidaceae > Halomicronema. The sequence continues at coordinate 1,844 of CALCPB010000035.1, forward strand.
TTGCCCGCTTCTTACCGATGGCTCAAAGCGCCAGCGCCCCAGTCAGAAAATGCTGCCAAATTGCCGTCTCTTCGAATCCCCAGGGCAGCGACGGCAGCGTATACCGCGCCCACAGTCGCAGGGCGTAATATCCCAAAAACAGCGTGATCAGTGACAGCGTGGTGGCGGGCGGCAGCCACCGCCGATACAGCGCCAGCCATGAGCGTCGCGTGATCAGTTCACCAGCAGAGATGATGACGATCGCCCCCAGCAGGGCCATCAGCAACGGGGCAAACAGGTGGTATGACAGCGCCAGTGCCCAGTCGCCCCGCGCCAGCGCCAAAAACGCTCGCGTCAATCCACAACTGGGCGCGGGAAACCCCAACAGGGCTCGAAACAAACAGGGTGGCAGCGGTAACGATAACCCGCCTTGGCTGATGCTAATAGCCACCAGCAAGGGTGTGCCCGTTGCCGCGATCGCGCCCCATCGCCAAAGCGGCGATCGCAAACGAGGAGCGGTTCTCAAGGCTTGCGATCGCCAGGGATTAACCAGCGTCGCAGCCGATGAGTTAGGCCAGAGCAGAGGGCGCGAGGGGCGAGATTTGAACATTAGGGCACGTCATTCGTTAATTACTAGAACCTCGTAGCACCCGTGCCTAAAACCATCCGCGTGTGTCATCAACTTAGGTCATCTGAAATTCCTCATCGGTTTTGGTGAGGTAAATAATGCCCTCAACCAAGCCGATGATGCCCATGACTGCGCCACCGATGCCACAGGTCGCAATGCTGACCACCAGCATGATTATCCCTTCGGTGGTGTAGCCCAGCACAAATTTGTGAATCCCCAATGCTCCCAGCAAAATACCTAAAACACCTGCAATAATCTTCTTCTCGTTGTTGTTGTTTGAGTCGAGGTTGGTCATGCCCAGTTCCTTAAAGACAAAGTTGGGGCAGCGCTGACCCAAGCGGTCAGGCGTTGATCGAGCGCATCATCGGTCAAGCGATGAAGGCTGACAGCAACGTGCTGCGAGCCTGCCCCCAGAGGTACCTTCAGATTTTGCCCGTTGCTTTCCCGAAGCACACGGGTTTTGATGACTCTTAAGACTTGGAAAAGCAGGGACTCACTGGGCAGACCCCCTTGACAGAACGAAGAAACACTTTTCTGCCACCAGAACATCATTCTAGAGGTGGGCAGTCGGCTGAAGCTTCATCCGATAAGACAGCCCCTGCCGCTGCCGGGTCAAAGCCCTCTGGAAACTGCGTATCCACGTTGTAAGTTGCACCTTGAAAGTTCGTATCATCGATAGTGGCACTGCTCAAATCAGCTCCTCTAAGATCACTTCCTTGAAAGTCGGCACGAAACAAATCCGCATCTATCAACTGTGCGTTGCACAAGTTAGCACCGGTAAATGTAGTAAATTTAAGGCTAGTGTTTTCAAAGATAGCTTCGTTTAGGCTGGCTCTGGAAAAATCTGCACTGATTTCAGAGTCACTGATATTCAACCCGGTTAAATCTTGGTCTGCCAAATCCAAGTCATACGCAATAATATCGGTTACAGAAGAGTATGGAGCTAGCAAATATATCTCTCCTATTGGCAAGATAAATCCTTCAGGGAACTGTGTACGTGTGTCGTAAACAATTTTTTCAAGATATGTTTGGTTTAAGTTAGCGTTTCTTAAGTCAGTATTCACGAAAGACACGAATTTAAGATCAGCACCTGTGAAATCTGTATGAGTTAAATCTGCTCCCACAAAGTTGACAATTTCAATCCGGGAATTTTTGAAGTCAGCTTTTGACAAATTAGCATTTTTGAAAAAACTATGAAATACCTTCGCATTACTCAGATTAGCCTCTGCCATATCGGCATCGTTAAAGATGACAACTCTGAAGCTAGCTTCGTTGAAATTGGCTAATCTTAAATCAGCATCAGATAGGTACACGACGTCGAGTTCTGTCTGGCTTAAGTTTGCTTCTATGAAACTTGCCTCTACGAACCGTGAGTCAACAATAAGAGAACCCTTGAAAAAGGCACCTGACAAATCTGCCTCAGAAAAATCCGCTGCGAAGATAGTACAAAATTCACACATTTTCGTTTCAATAATCCGATCCACTTCTGTTGGGAGGGTTCGCTCTAGGATGTTACCCTCAAGATAGGCTACAGCCTTTAGCGGAAGTGCCATGGCAGGAAGCAACAAGGAGAGCGCAGATAGCTTTAAGAACCA
>CALCPB010000036.1 GCA_937897665.1 uncultured Halomicronema sp.
CTAAGGATTAGGAGACTTCTGCCCGGTAGTACCTGTCATTTAGGGTTAGGTGAACATCCCCCTGATGTGTGCCTGCTCTCTTACATCCCACCGCCCAATTCAGAGGGTGAAACCGCGATCGCCGGATCTCCTAGAACCTAATCCAACAGCAGATTGGCAATGTGGGCGTAAATTTGCGTCAGTGGGTGGTCGGGAAACCGCAGGCTAAAAATATCGCTGCTGCCGAGCTGAATCATTTCTTCGGTCAGCGGCAAAATTGAGGCCACGGGGACGCCATAGGTGGCTTCGACTTCAGACTTTAGAGCCACAAAGTCAAAGGAAGCCAGCGCCTTATTAACCATCAGCAGCATCTTAGGCACTTCTAAACGACGCGCAATATCAACGGTCACTGCAGTGCCTTGAAAGTCTTGGCGATCTGGTCGCATAATCAGCAACAGCACGTCAGAGATGGTGATGGATAGCAGCGTCTCTTCGTTCAGGCCAGGATGGGTGTCAATGAACAAAAAGTCTAGATTTAGCTGCTGAATCAACCCCTGAAAGCCATCATTGAGCAGACCGACGTCGTAGCCTTCCCGTAGGACGCGGGCGATTTCTCCAGCTTTTAGGCTGGAGGGAATGAGATAAATTGCGCTGCCTGCAGCACCTGTTTCATGAAGTACATGGCTGACGTCATAGGCGGCTTCTTCGACTGAACAGCGACCCCACAAATAATCGTTGAGGGCCAGATTCATATGGCTTTCATCAAAGCCAAACAGCACATGAATGCCTGGAGACTGAATATCGGTATCAACGATGCCCACGCGCTTGCCGTGTCGGGCCACCGTCGCGGCTAAATTTGCCGTTGTATTCGATTTGCCGGTGCCTCCTCGAAAGGAGTGGACAGACACCACTTTGACCATATCTCTACCTTCCAGTGCAGTCGTGCCGCCGTAACTTCGCAGCTAATTTATTCATGACACAGCTACTCACGATTCTCAACAGCGATTAGACGTATTTATCCGTTGGGTCAGTGGCGATCATCGAGCTAGCCGCGATCGCGTCAATCAGCCGAGCCAAAGCATTCTGGTGCTGGGCTCAGATACCTGATAGCCCAAATGAAATACTTTTATGAAACAACTTTTATGAGACAAGTGTATGAGAAAGCCCCTGCTTATCCCGGCAAAAGCCGCAAAAGCTTGACATCCCTTTTTAACATGGTTGTTCCCCAAGCTTGGGGCTAATATCGATATCCGCTGCAAATCACCCGTTATCTCGGGGGCTAGCTGTCGTCCATAACGCTTGGCTCGATAGCGCAACCGCTCGCTGCCTACTGGGCGTTGCGGTCGTGCGGGCGGGACGGATTCACAATACTTTGCAAGGGCTTGCAATTACTCATTGATTTCAGGAATCCGCCATCCCGTCTGCTTCAGAGTGACGATGGGGGTGCAGAGGTTGCCAGAGGGTGAGACGCCAGCTAATTGCCTGTTCAAGACTGGTACTAAAAGAGGAGGGTGACGGCATTCAGCCGTTGGCATGATTCATGGATTGTCATTATTCAGCCTGCGTCAGCCAGCGCTTTCTTGCGTTTGCCACAAGTTTGAATGCAGCTGCCAGTTTCTGCTCTATCCTTGATTCTTTATGGTAAGTGCTCTAAAACAGGAGTCAACTCTTTGGGCATTGTAGGTTTAACACTGGGTTGCCCGAGTTTTGGCTAACTATCTACCTTTATGCTGACGAGTGTTGATCGATTATTGTTTGTGCGGGGTGTCCCGATCTTTAAGGAGCTCAGGGATGACTTTTTGGTCAGACTCGCCTCCATTATGGATGAGCTGTCGTTTCCTGAGCGTCACACGATTTTTACGGAAGGTCAGGAAGGTCGTGCCCTTTATATCGTCGTGTCGGGGCGAGTCAGCGTTCACCTGCGGCAACAAGAACTCGCCCAGCTCGAAGAGGGCGCTTGCTTTGGTGAGATGTCGCTGTTTGATGCTGAACCTCGCTCAGCGTCGGTCACTACGTTAGATGCTTGTGATTGCCTGATGCTGACCCAACAGCAGCTGTATGAGGCAATCGACGAAACGCCTGGGATTGCGATTAACATTATTCGTCTGCTGTCTCGCCGTATTCGTGAGCTGAACAATGAACTCAACGAACGCCAGCAAGAGGTCAAAGATCTGTCTCGGCAAAACAATTTGGCTTACACCGCCGATGTGCAGCGATCGCCTCTAACCACACCGCGCCAACGCTTAGCGTTGGAGGACGGCAGCCCCGGCACGCTCGAAGAAAACGGCAGCTTTCCCTATGGTAGTTTCCCTTATTAGAGCGATCGCGCTGGCGGAGATGGCTCATCAAGGCGATGCCCGTCGGGCCGGTTGTGATCGATGTCGATAATGAATGAACGTATGATGACTCGCTGAACCCGCCTGACAGTAACGGGGAGTTTTCTCAGCAATTGCCTTAATCCTGGGATTGAGAGCCCGGTTGAGGACTGTGAGCGTCGTCATGATGTTCTGTGTTACTAGCGTTTCAACTTTCACCGCTGCCCTGAGTCCAGTACAAGAGAAGAAATCCCTCACGCTTAAATCACGATGAATTTGTCTCAGCGTCTCTGGCAACAAAATCAAGATCTGGCTCAGGCTTCCCTGGAACATCCTTTTGTGCAGGGCATTTACGACGGCACCCTACCGAAGGAAAAGTTTGCCTACTACGTCGGGCAAGACGCCTTCTTTTTGGAATCCTTTGCGCGTGCCTACAGCATTGCGGCGGCGAAGGCTCCTGACTGGCAGGAGTTTGCGGTTTTTCATGAGTTGGCCAATGGCGTGCTCGAAGAACTCAAGCTGCATCAAACCTACGCCAAGACGTGGGGCGTCTCGTTGAGCGACGTGCAGCCCGGTAGCACCACCCGGCGGTATACCGACTTTTTGCTGGCGATCGCTTGGGGGCAAGAGATGGGGGTGACGGCGGCGGCGATGTCGCCCTGTATGCGACTGTATGCCTATATTGGTCAGGCATTGGCCAGGCGAGGCATTTTAGAGAATGCCTACAGTGATTGGGTCCGCACCTACAGCGGCGACGACTTTGCCCCGCTGGTAACTCAGCTCGAAACTCTGGTTGATCGGCACAGCACCGACAGTCCCCTGGTGGCGGAGACGTTTCGCTATGCCATGCTCTGCGAACGCGACTTTTTTGAGGCCGCCTGGCAAGGGGAGTAGCGGCTGAGAGGTGGGCGGAGCCATCGCTCAGGGTTTAGC
>CALCPB010000037.1 GCA_937897665.1 uncultured Halomicronema sp.
CGGGGCCAGTACAACTCAATATGAATTTTCGCGACCCGCTAGCTCCCGAACCGACAGGGGCCGCAGTAGATCTGGCGGGGGTGAATGATGACCAGTTTTTTGACCATTAAGAGCTGCTGTCAGCACCCGCATTGCGGGCGCAGCAGGGGAGTGAACTGGAGCCGATCGCGCTCTCAAAACTTGGCCAAACTGAGCGTGGTTTAATCATTGCCGGGCCTGCTCACCCTCCAGATCCTCAGGCTTATTGCCGGGCGATCGCGACCCTGTCGCGGCTTTTGGGGTGGCCAGTATTGGCCGATGGCCTATCGCCTTTAAGAAACCATGCCAGCCTCAATCCTCATTTGATTACCAGCTATGACCTACTACTCCGTCATGACCATCATGCTCAGGCCCTAGCGGCACATCAAGTGCTGCAACTCGGGGCCTTGCCCACCAGCAAGGTACTGCGCCAGTGGCTGCAGCAAACTGATCCGCTGCGGTGGATAGTGGATGTCCGCGATCGCAACAAAGATCCGCTGCATGGCCGGGCGCTCGCGGTGCCTTGGTCGCTGGCGGCGCTGGTTGCGGCCTTAGACACCTCTCCCTCAGAGTCACTCAGGACGATTTCCCCCTATGGCCAAGCCTGGCTAGAGCGCGATGCGAGCGCCCGGCAGCGATTAGCTGCTCAGCTCACCCTTTTACCCGAGTTGTTTGAAGGCAAGCTGAGCTGGCAGCTACCCCAGCTATTGCCGCCGGAGACGCCGCTGGTGATTGCGAACAGCATGCCCGTACGCGACATTGAATGGTTTCTCCCCCTGAATGATACGGGGCTGCGGCCCTATTGCAGTCGTGGGGCTAACGGCATTGATGGGACGCTTTCGACCGCCATGGGGGTAGCCCAGAATTTTGGTCGGGCAGTCTTGCTGACGGGCGATTTAGCGCTTTTGCACGATAGCAATGGCTTGCTCAATGCGAGCCAGCGAGGCTTTCACCTGACGATTTTGCTGATTAACAATCAGGGGGGCGGCATTTTTGAGACGCTACCGATCGCCGCGTTTGAGCCACCTTTTGAAGCCTTTTTTGCCATGCCACAAACGGTAGATTTTGCGGCGCTAGCCGCTGCCCATAACGTTGAATACGCTCGGATTTCCTCCTGGCTGCTTTTGCAGGAACAGTTGGCAACACTGCCAGATCAGGGCATTCGTCTCCTAGAGCTGCGGTGCGATCGCAAGTTCGATGCTCAGTTTCGCACCTCGCTGCTGACCGCGATCGGTGATTTCGAGATTTAAGTTCAACGGTCGCTGGTTTGCAGTCTTGCTCTCGCTAATCCGCATCTCGTGAAATCACTCAAATATTTCCTGACTCCCCCTTATATTGTTGAGGGTGCGGCAAGCCGTTTATCCCTTTGATGATTGCCAGAGCCTGATGATTCTGGCCATGGCTATTAATCACGAGATGAAATGGCGACAATTTTGCCAACGCAGGTGCCTTTGAGTGCCACCGATGCCGCCACCATGCGTTTGTTCAACAACCTACAGGATTATCGAGAACCATGCCCCCTGTTATCCCTTGTGCCAGCGAATAGGAGACCCGATGGATTTGACGAAGTTTGACCTTAAAGTGGTGCCCGGCTATGAAGATTGGCTCGCGGCTCAAGTGCGTCAACTCAGCATCGCCGCCCTCAAGACTTCAACCCTCACCTGCAATGCCTGTGGTGAAGTGTCTGGTTCTTACATCATCGAATATGATGGCCAACGGTTTCGGCTACCGGGCGAAGAGACGCTGGCGTTTTTGCAATTTGTCGTGACGGGCGATCGCGAAACCTGATGAGGCCAAACATCCAAGTCGCGATCGTCTCAGCATCATAGAGGCCTCTGGTTAGAGCCCTCGTCAGGGTAGTTTCATTAGACGATTGACAGTAATCGCGAACCCATCAGTGAGCCCATCTTACATTTTGCCAATGGCTCACACTGTGAGAAGAACATTAGCTGTGTAGCACCCACTCGACACAGAGATATACAGCCATTGTGCTCCTGCGGAGAACGATTACAGGAGGCTTTCGAGGGTAGCTCCTACCACCTGCAGATCATCGTCTCGTCGCAGTTTTGCTAATGCCGCTTGGGCTGCTGGCCCGTCAAAGCCAGGAAGCACTCTCGCAGCTTGTGCTCGCAGCATCGGGGCGGCAGCGACGGCAGCCTCAAGGATGAGCGCTAAGGCCTCAGTAGCCTGGGGGGTGTCTTGAAGCCGACCCAAGTTGGCGATCGCATTGTGCTGCACAACGATATCAGTGCCCTGCCAACCCCAGCGACAGAGCTGTAACCTGATTTCTGGCGGCACTTCTTCTAAAGCAGCAAAAATGCTTTGCCGCACCAGCCAGTGAGAATTGCGCTTGAATAATTTCGTTAGATGAGGGATGGCGCGATCGCCATATTTTTCGAGCGAATTAGCCGCTTCGGCCACGACATTGGGATCACGATCATGTTCAATCAGATTTAATAGGGCGGCAAACCCCGCCTCGGTTTGCTTGTAGCCCAATCCCATGGCCACGAATGAGCGCACCACAAACTCTTTGTCATGCAGATGCTCAGTCAGCAGCGGCACAACGTCCTGAGGCTCGTGTTTCCGCAGCTCTACGAGTGCCTTCAGCCGATCCTGGGGATCGGCGCTGGCCAAAAAAGATTCAATTTGATGTAGTTCCATGCAGCGATTACCAGAATGCAGCTGTTCTTATTGTAGTTTACATTTCTTCACAGAATAATAAGGGCGACCTCACGTGCTGGGCTCAAGCAGTTAGTTAGGCTGATTTTGCTGGATTTTCCTGGCGTTCTGAGCTGGGGACGCTCTCTGGATGCATGTGTGACGCCGCCCAAGCAAACCCTCCTCCCCGACCGCTCAGAAGGAGGAGCGTGAAGGTGAAAACTGGATATTGGAGATTGCCAACTTCCAGGCCTAGTTCATGTTTACGCGGTTCTATCGTCCCGAGTGATCAGAACGCCAGCTGCCGCTCACAGGGCGCGATGCCCCAATCCCCCTCTCTAGAGCAGCCCATTCGCAGTCAGGGCAGCCCTGCCCAATCCTGACCGCGATCGCGAGGCGACTTTCAAGCAACGGAGCAGCATAATGCGATCACCCTACGCCCAACGACGAAAACGACAGGGTATCGTCCGCACAGCGACGCCCAAAATTCCGGCTATTTATTAGAAACTCAGCCGCCACCCGACCGGCTCTCAGAAAACTTCGCAGCGGGACAAATCGTCCAGAGAAACCTGCTGTCGATCAATCAAACGCCGCACTTCTTCATCTTTTGTTGCATTCTTATGCCAGGCGGCATTTTTGAACGATCGCCCAAACCCTCTCCAGCAAGGGAATTCAAGGCGAAGCCGATTAGTTGACAATTCGTAATAGCAAATCGATTCAACGGCATAGTATAAACAGGAAAGTTCAAGAGTTGGGTGCCGGATGTATTTCTGGCTGGGGCTTTGTCTCCCACATCCAACTTCTTTGTTTAAGAAAGGTAAACGTTTCTAAGCTTCCGATTCTTAGGAGTGTTAAAAAAAGTCTCGTCGGTGTCTTTAGGGCTGCGGCCCGCTGATGATGGCTTGTCTCGTAGCCCGAGAACATTCCGAGTGTGGATGATTAGTCACACCTTAAAATCCTTCTACAAACTCTAAGGAGATTGAGTTAATGTTTGACGCTTTTGCAAAAGTGGTCTCCCAGGCTGACGCTCGAGGTGCATACCTCAGCACTGATCAAATTGATGCTTTAAGTGCGATGGTTGCTGATGGCAACAAGCGGATGGATTCTGTGAATCGCATCACTAGCAACTCTTCGGCGATTGTGGCTAGTGCTGCACGTGAGTTGTTTGCTGAGCAGCCTCAGTTGATTGCTCCGGGTGGTAACGCTTACACCAGCCGCCGCATGGCTGCTTGTTTGCGCGATATGGACATCATCTTGCGCTACATCACCTACGCGGTTTTCTCTGGTGATGCCAGTGTCTTGAATGATCGCTGCCTGAATGGCCTGCGGGAAACTTATGTCGCTCTAGGCACTCCCGGCACTTCTGTGGCAGGTGGTGTAGAGAAGATGAAAGCGGCCGCAATCGGAATCGTCAACGATTCTGCGGGTATTACCCAAGGCGATTGCTCCAGCTTGGTTTCTGAAATCGGCTCCTACTTCGATACAGCTGCCGCTGCGGTTGCTTAGTTCCTTAGCTACTTCGTTCCTACTCTCGGAGTGGTTAGGCATTGCCTGCCCCCTCTGAGTCCACTTCTATCTGGAGATTTTGACTATGAAAACCCCTTTGACCGAAGCTGTCGCTGCTGCTGATTCGCAGGGCCGCTACCTAAGTTCCACTGAGATTCAGTCTGCCTTTGGCCGTTTTCGTCAGGCAGATGCGAGCTTAGCTGCTGCTAAAGCGCTGACTGAGAAAGCGTCTAGCTTGGCTTCTGGTGCGGCTCAAGCGGTGTACAACAAGTTCCCCTACACCACCCAAATGCAGGGCCCCAACTACGCGGCTGACCAGCGTGGTAAAGACAAGTGTGTACGTGACATCGGTTACTACCTCCGCATGGTCAACTACAGCTGCGTTGTCGGCGGCACTGGCCCCAGGGATGAGTACTTGATTGCCGGTATTGCTGAAATCAACTCCACCTTTGAGTTGTCTCCCAGCTGGTACATCGAAGCCCTCAAGCACATCAAGGCTAACCACGGCTTGAGTGGTGATCCGGCAGTTGAGGCTAACTCTTACCTCGACTATGCAATCAACGCGCTGAGCTAGTTCGCTTGCTCAATCTTTAGAGCTTGATTAAGCAACCTCTGTCCCTGAGAGATATACAGCCACTGACTGCGGTTA
>CALCPB010000038.1 GCA_937897665.1 uncultured Halomicronema sp.
GATTTATAGCCAAGACCAACAGCCGCAAACCATCGAGCCACTGAAAACCTCGGGCCTGCCCATTGGCATGTTGCCAGATATGCAATACCACTGGCAGCGGTGTTTTATTCCTCCTGCCAGTCGGCTGTATCTCTTTAGCGATGGCGTTTATGAGATCAAACAGCACGACCAGACCATGATGAATCTGAATGACTTTTTGGATATCTTGTCAACTCATACTGCTGATCAAACAATTGATGACATTTTGAAGCAAGTCAACGATCGCACTATGGATCGAACCTTCTCAGATGATTTGTCGCTGCTCGAAGTTCATCTCGATTGAGAACTTGACTGCGGCTGCGGCACCGCTCGCTGGGGGAGCGACGAAAGGGGGTAAATCATCTGCACAACTGGGTTAACGGCTGCCCTGAGCACGATGAGCAGGCCACAAAAAAGCTCACCATAATGGCGAGCTAATGGAGTGTAGTGAGCCGGAACAAGAGTATATTATGGGTGCGACTCGGTGGGACGAAGCGGGAACAGCGGCAGTAGCGACAAGCAAATGCCGTGAAGCCTGACTTGAGTTCACGATGCCAGCTGGTCAATGATGACTGCGACTGTGGCGGCAAATAGGGTGATGGCAATCGCCACCCACGGACTTTGCCCTTGGGCAACTGCCAACGAAGTGATGACGCCTGCCCCTAAAGCGGCAGTAACCAATGATCCCCAAACATCCTTTTCTTGTTTCTTATACATAGAAGCTGCGGACAAAAAGAGTATAAACAGCCTTCAACGTATCACCTTGAAATGACAGATCTGTATTTGTTCTGAGCAGATGATACTAAGGTTAAACTTGAGATAAGCTTCTTAACAAAGCGCCGCTTTGCGGCGAGACTCAGTGGTCGAATTGCCCGTTTGCCTCGAGTCCACATTCAACAACACGCTGATTTCAGGTCTCTGTCCTGAAACAACACCCCTAGAATGAAAGCGTTTTCTGCCCTAGTCTGACCCGATTCCCCCTTTGCGATCGGGATGCTTTTTGAGCCCTGCCCTTGGCTGCAACTTTGGTTAGGGCGATCGCGACAGGCAAAATTTTAACTCTCGACTATCAGACAGCGTGTTCTCTGGGCTGCGCTACACAGCCTAGGACTGCCCTGGCAGAAGTAATACCCATGCTCTGAAACTGGACTACCCGTCGGGTCTCCGACTGGGAGGAAGCCGACTTGTCTGTGGCGCAATTTGTAGAACGGGTATAACGCCACGCTTACACGGTTCCCCAGCTTGCCCCTACACCGTGAATATAGGCGACCCAATTGTTGATCGCTGGTCAGGGGGCTTTTTAGTTGACGCGATCGCGAGCCGTTACGGCAAGCAATTGAGAAACAATAATGTGAATTTTGATAAAACCCCCAAAAATAATAAACAGCCGTTAGAACATGGCGGGCAAAATTTTAATAGTCATCAGCGATTAACCAAATCCGCCTGCGCTCACCATGAAAGCCCCAAATGTGGATGAAACATCATCTGTTAGGCTCGTTCACTGCAGCGCATTCAGATTATTTAAAGCATCAGTGATTGTAACGATTGCCTTAAGTAACCTCATGTGAACGAGCTTCATTAGTTTTTGACAATTTATCCTTTGGAGACATTTTTCAAGTATGCTTTCAACCTTTAGTCAAACGGCTGCTCACGCGGATGGTCGGTTTCTCAATGACCAAGAACTACAGGGCTTAGAGGCCTATGTCGAATCTTTTTCGGCGCGCACTCAGACCTATCAGACGTTGAGCAGTCAAGCGAATGAATTGGTGCTTCGGTCTTTGCGTAAACTGGCTCAGACCCATCGTCAAGAAGTGGTAACCCACAGTGCCAAATGCAAGCGCGATATGGATTTTGCCCTGAAAGAAATTGCGCGAGCCGTGCTGTTAGATGAGCCCGAGGGGTTTAAGCAAGATTTCTCTTTATGGATGGAAAATATCACCCGCGCCGTTCATACCAACAATGCGGCGTCGCGGGCCTATCGTTGCCTCAAGGCAGAGATTTGCACAGCCCTCCCCGGTGACCATGCGGCATTAGTGACGCCGTACCTAGATGAGCTGATCACAGCATTTTCTGGACACTGATTTCCGGCAGGCGTGACGCCGTGAGTCAGGCGCAACTAGGGCAATTTGCCCTTGGCTGAACCTGAGATCCTGAGCAGTCGGCCCTGTTGGTGCGATTTTGGCCCAGATTGGGCCAACTCAGTCGCCGAAACTCAACATCGAGATCTCGTGAGCATCCCTGAATCTTTACGGATTGAGCAATGCTCACAAATGACCGAATCAGGCTAGACAGATCGCCGCAGTTCATCGCGCGATCACGGTTGATGCTGCCGGTGGGCATTCGCGGGCGACCCCTTAAAATTGGTGTAAGCCAGGTTGATGCCGCCCTCTCGCTGCCTCAACCTGGCTTGCTGCTGCTCCTCAATATGGCAAGTTATGATGAATTACTGGCTGTTTTGTGAGTTTATGAGAGCCGTTTGACTCGGTTCGTGAGGTCAGCAGCTATCTCGGTTGAGAACCGGATTTGAATCCGAGAGCATCCCAGCCCTTAAGGACGTGATCATAAGCTGTGACTGCTGATCGAGAGCTGGTGATGCCGTTGGTGTCTGCCCTCTCAAGTGCTTTGCATAAGCCAGACGCCATGCCCACTGATCCAATGAGACGAATGATCGAAGAGACCACAGCCGCGTCTTCGGTGACCTCTGAGCTATTGTGTCAGACATTAGATGCGGTGCCGACAGCCGTCTACATCAAAACTAGGGAGCACCGCCTGGTATTTGTGAATGATGCCTGTTGTCAGCTATTGGGGCGATCGCGCCGGGAGCTGATCACCGTTTCTGAGGCAGAAATTTTATCGACCGCGACGGGCCAGAGCCTGCAGCATCAAGACGAAGCCGTTTGGCAAGGGCAATTAGCAACTGCCGCCGCTGAAGCTGAAATCCTAGTCGTACCGACGTCAGCCCCCGCAAACGGGCAGTCGCTAACTCGCCGCACCCAGCTCGCCGCCGATGGTCGAGCACTACTGTGTTGTTAAGAGCCGGCAGTAACGCCGCCGCCACTGTCCGCTAGCACTGCCAACCCTTCGCTCTGGCAAATGCCTCAACTGCAGGCACTCTTAGCCAACGTGCCCGCTGTGATTTATCAGCTCTGTCGGCAGCCAGGCGGGCAGCTGCAGTTCACGTTTGTCAGTCCTGGGGCCAATGAAATTTTTGGTGTCGCGTCTAGAGCCATTCTGGTGAACGCGGAGCAAATTCTGCAGTTGTTGCACCCGCTTGACCGCCCCGCGTTTGACCACTCTTTAGCGGCCTCAGCCGCAAAGTTGACACCCTGGTACTGGGAAGGACGCTACTACCAGCCTGATGGCAAAGTGGGTTGGATTCAAACCGCCGCCCGTCCTCAGCTTTTGCCACGGGGGGCAGTCGTTTGGGATGGCTCGATGATGGATGTGACGAGTCGCAAGCAAGTGGCCGCAGCCACTATTGAACAAGCGGTGATGGCTCAGGCGCTAGCGGATAATGAAACGCGTTTTCGCACCCTAACCGCAGCGATTCCGGGGGCGATTGTGCAGCTCCGGGTGCACGATCGCGACTACACGATCGATTTTGTCAGCGATCGCATCGAAGCCATTACCGGCCTCCCGCCTGCGTTGCTCATGGCCGATGCCCACGCTTGGTTTGAGCAAATGCATCCGGCTGACTATCAGCAGCTACAGGCAACTATCAGTACCGCTGTCACGACGATGAGTGCTTGGCACTTTGAAGGGCGACTCACGACCCGCTTAGGGGAAACCCGATGGTGGCGCATTGATGCGCTGCCGGGGCCGCAAGCGGCAGGAGACATCGTTTTCTATGGCGTCGTGCTAGATGTGACTGACCGTAAAACGATTGAAGAAGCCTATCAAGAACACGATCGCCAGTTACGGATGGCGCTGCAGGTCTCGGGCATGGGGGTTTGGACTTGGGATATGGCCACCAATCAAATGGCGTGGACGACAGAACCTGGTACGTTGTTTGAGGTCTCGGCGGTCAGTTTTTGCGATACCTTTGATGCCTATTTGCAAAATGTGCATCCGAGCGATCGTGACTTGGTTAAAGCTGCTGTGAGCTAAGCTGTCATAGATGGGCAAGACTATCATATCGAATTTCGGCTGCTGTTGGGTGACGATACTGTGCTTTGGTTTGGCGAACGGGGCGGGGTGTGGCGAAACCTTGATGGGATGCTGCTGGGCCTCATGGGCACGGTGCTGGATATCACCGATCGCATGACGGCGAGTGCGGCTCTAAAGGAAAGTGAGGAACGCAATCGCACGTTAATCAACAACATTCCAGGGGCAGTCTATCGCTGCAAAGCGGATAAAGATTGGACGCTGATTTTTCAGAGTGATGCCATCTTTAACGTGACTGGCTATGCCATTGATCATCCGATTCATCACGAAGACTGGCGACTCATTCATCCCGACGATCGCGCGCGCGTCGATCACGAGACTACCGCCGCGATCGCTCAGCGCCAACCCTTCGAGGTGGAATATCGCTTGCTGCATGCCGATGGCGGCATTCGCTGGGTGCTCGAAACCGGTCAGCCGATCACTGACGCGACGGGCACTGTCCAGCTAATTGACGGCGTGTTGACAGACATTACCCGTCGTAAGCAATCGGAGACCCGTCTGCAAGACCTCGCAAGTCGCGAGGGGCTCATCAACCGTATCTCTAACCAAATTCGGGAGTCTTTGGAACTACAGCCCATTTAGCAAACGACGGTGCAAGCAGTACGGCAACAGCTAGCCACCGACCGCGTTGTGGTCTATCGCTTTTGCCCTGATTGGACGGGGGAAGTGATTGTCGAAGATGTGGCGTCGCCCTGGCGGTCAACCCTCGGTGAGATCGGCACCGACAACTGTTTTCCGGGCGGCTTGGCCCAGTATTACGAAGCAGGCCAAGGACGCGCGATTGATGATATTTATCAGACTGGATTTGACGCCTGCCACCTGCAGTATCTGGAAACTCTGCAGGTGCGAGCCAACCTGATTGTGCCAATCCTACTGAAAAAGCAGCTGTGGGGGCTTTTGATTGCCCACGAATGCCGTGGGCCTCGCCATTGGACCGATAGCGAGATCGAGCTACTGGCCGCGCTGGCGGGGCAGGTGGGGTTGGCCATCGGGCAGGCTGACCTGTTTCAACAGGCGACGGAAAACGCGACTCGGGCGCGACAACAAGCTGCCGACCTAACCGCGACCCTGGCAGAACTCCAGCGAACTCAAGCCAAACTGGTGCAGACCGAAAAGATGTCGAGTCTGGGGCAGCTGGTCGCGGGGGTGGCCCATGAAATCAACAATCCCGTCAGCTTTATTGATGGCAACATTCTGCATGCCGCCGATTATGCTCAAGACTTGCTTAAGTTGACCGAGCAGTATCAGGCGACCTATCCAAATCCTCCAGAAGCGTTAGCACAGCTAATTGCCAAGGTCGATCTCGAGTTTCTCGCTGCTGACTTTCCTAAGCTGTTGAACTCAATGCGGGTGGGGGCAGAACGCATCAAGACCATCGTGGCTTCCCTCCGCACCTTCTCGCGAATGGATGAAGCCGAAATCAAGGCCGTCAATATCCATGATGGGCTAGACAGCACTCTGATGATTCTGCAGCATCGTCTCAAAGCGGATGGCGGTCGTCCCAAAATCACCCTAACCCGACGCTACGACGATTTACCCCTGGTAGAATGCTATGCCGGCAAGCTCAACCAAGTATTTATGAACTTGATTAGCAATGCGATTGATGCGATCGAAGAGCAGATAGCTGCTGACAATCAAGGGCCGCTGCCAACCATCAGCATTACGACCGAAGCGCTGTCACCAGAGCAGATTCGCATCAGCATCAGTGACACTGGCTCAGGCATGACTGCAGCCAAACGCCAGCGCATTTTTGAACCCTTTTATACGACGAAACCAATCGGCAAAGGAACGGGCATTGGCCTTTCGATCAGCTATCAAATTGTGACCGAGCATCATCACGGCACGTTAGAGTGTGAATCGCAAGCCGGGCAGGGCACAACTTTTCACGTCACGATTCCGGTGCAGCAGGGCACCACCTAACGCGGTCTTGCTCAGTGGTCCGTGGTCGCTCAGCCAGTCCCAGTTGAGGACTCTTATGATCGCCGGGTGCGTTATCGCCTGGCCTCGCCAGCGGGCCAAAGCTTCAGACATACCGTCGGGTGGGCAATGCCCACAGGTCATAGATTGCGGCCTGTTTCTATCAATTGACTGGAGGATAGCTGGCGATATGACGTACCAAGGTTAACCTCAGAAGTGTGAAAGCAGGGCTTACCTGACAACGTCGCATCGCTAGCCTTGAACTGGGAGGATTCGTGGGTTAACGCGCGGCCCCAGCGGTTGCACTTTCAGCCTGGTCAGCCGCCTGATCCTCGGTGTTAGTCCCTTGCACGATCAAGACAGAACTCGTCGCGTGGTGCATGACATAATTGCTGACGCTGCCGAGCAGGAATTCGGTGAGACCTGATCGGCCACGATTGCCAACCATAATCAGATCGGCATTCCAGCTCTTGGCGACATCACAAATAATTCGACCGGGATCGCCTGCGGTTTGCGTAAACTCGGCTTTGATGCCCTGATCGGCCGCTTCCGCAGCAAACGCTTGGAGTTCTGCGAGTCCCTCTTGCTCGTAAGCAGCCCAGCGTTTTTGATAGGTATCCCAAGCGACGCTATCGGCGATGGGATAATAGGTATGGTAGGCTCGCACAGGCAGCCCTGGACTATTGTCTTCGTAGGCGGAAAGCGCATGCACGATCATCAAATCGGCTTTTGCCGCCTTGGCCATCTCAATCGCCTTACCGAGCAGATAAGTCCGAAAGGGAGAATGATCTAGCGCGACTAGAATCTTGCGATACATAACAGTCTCCATGAAAATCCACAGCATTGGGGAGAGCCGCAATACCGGGTGGCACTGGTCCGTTCGGGGCGCTTTGGTCTGCCGTTGCGTGGGAGATCTGCAGACCGGCAGCTTAAACCAGAGGTATCACTGGCCCGTTCAGAAAAGCATGGCTGCCATCAGCCAAGATGCTTTCTTAATCTTGATCTTAAAGGAGGCGTCACAGTTCAATGAGAATGCTTAACATGCGATCGCATCTCTCAACGAAATCATAATTGTTGTCCCTCGCGAAGCTTCACCCCATTGGCCGCGACTTGGGGCTATGGCTTGAGCGCTTCATCCAAAACTTGACGAGCCGTTTCGGCCTGCGATCGCGCATCACGATACTTCAAATTACTCTGAGCAAAGCTCTTAAGCGTTTTGAAGCCGTCTTTCAGCTCAGTCACCTGAGCTTCGGTGATGGGCTCATCGATAAAAAGCAAATCGATCAATTTTCTAATTTGCAGGGCGTCTTCTCGCGAGTCCTGCATTTTCATCTTCAACGTGGCTAAGTGGCTCAAGACTTGCACAGCCTCGACAACTGCATCTTCTTGGCTTTTGACATCCGAAGTTGTTTCAGGCGTTTTCACTTCAATAAACTGTTGAGGGTCGAATCCGTTAGCCAGATTAGTCGGCAATTTGCCATCATCCATCAGGTCTACCAGCTGATCCATCGCTTTTTCTCGGGCTTTGCGAGAATCTTTACCGGACACCGCTAAGATCACCTCTGGGCTCTGAGCCAGCGTATATTGCACCATGGTGGTTGCTTAATAGTTCATAAGAACTATTTTAGGATAAACCACTTTGGCGCTCGTCAACTCAGCTGACTGTAAAGCGTTACATCTGAACGGGTCATCACCTGAGCGATCGCCCGTTGCATCACCGTGTTTCTATGCTCAATGTGATTAGCCTACCCTAGCCTCGCCCCACCCCAAAACGAGGATAGGCCATAAGTCAGGAGGAGGTTCTGTACTCAGGGCTGTCCGGTCGATTGATGGTGACTAAGACTGATCTGTCGGCTCTTCACCTTCGCCTGCCGGAGTCGGTACCGGAGTCGTCGGTTCACCTTCACTTTCCGGAGTCGCTTCGCCCGCCGCTGGCTTTTCTTCTGGCTGGTCTTTGGCGAGCTTGGCTTGGGCTCGTTCTTCCCGCTTTTTGCGTTCAGCTTCTAAAACTTCTGCCATGAGGGCCTTTGCCTGCCCCATCTTTTCGAGGTTGCTGCGATAGAGCTCAATATCTTTCTGCAACTTATCGAAGGAAATCGACAGAGATTCCGCGGCTTCTTTCATAAAGCCCATCATCGGCTCTTTGTCTGCTGCTAAGTCAGGCGCGATGTTTTGCACCAGAGTGTAGAAGCCAATGCCAAACGCGCGGCTGTATTTGAAGCGATCGCGCTCGGCCACTCCCTTCAACATGCCCGATAGCCCCTCTGTTCCGGCGGCGTCTATCTGGCCCAGCGTGCTTTTCAGGTCATCTAACGATACTCCTTCCGCTGCACTCAGAGCCAATTGAGCATCGTTGCGATATTGCTCGGGGGTAGACTCAACCGCGAGACATAATGCCGTAAAGAGATTGCTAATGTCCTCTTCTGGACGATAGCCCTCCATGAAGGTGTCATAGGTGGTGACAATTCCGAGAGCATAAATTGGGTCATAGACAAAACTGTCGCTGACAGAGAGAAGGTGCATCTCCACCATGAGTTCCTCGATTACTCGGCGATAGACCGACGTAACGGGACGGTTGAAATTTTTATAAAAAGCGCGTTTGGTGTCAGAAACAGTACGGACGTTGCTCACAGAACTTTGCCGAAAATACAGCTATACCATTCTCACCTTTAGAAGTCGGTTTGCCAAGTTGAAAAGCAAAGTCGCCGCAATTCTCAGATTGAATTTACGGCGCGATTTTAGAGCCCAGCAGGGTTTGAGGTTGAGGGCCTGAGACAAAATTTAAGCACCCTGCCAGCCAGTGGCAGGGTGGCAAACTTGAGACATCGTTTTCAGCCTGGCTGGGTCGACTCGCCAATCATCACTCAGGCTGGGCACGGCTGAAATGAGAGATAAACAGATTTTAGAGAAGCCTTGATTCCACTGCTCAATGCGTCGGCTGAGACGACGTCTCACTGAAGACGAACGAAAAGTAAATTCGACAACATGAGCTGCGCTAGAGGCTCGACCTTCCTAAACAGACATGGTATGGTCGTAAGCTCAAGGGCGATTAGCACAGTGGTAGCGCGCTTCCTTCACACGGAAGAGGTCACTGGTTCGAACCCAGTATCGCCCATCATTGATGGCTAGCTTGGTCAGTCACCTTGCGCACTCTTGCCTTGAGAATGCCGAGGGCTCAGCTATTTGAATGGCGTCTCTAATGCCATTTTGGGTGGAAATCGACCCCAAAAAACCGCCCCCGACAAGTGTCACGGGCGGATTTTGAGGAATTGGCGGAAGTTTTGGAATTGATGCCGTTACTTCTTCTCAGTGCGCGAATAATCATCTTGATAGCGCACGATATCGTCTTCTCCGAGATATTCACCATTTTGAACTTCGATGAGAATCAGGGGGATGACACCAGAATTCTCTAACCGGTGAGACGTACAGGGGGGCACATAGGTCGATTGATTCGTCGAAAGCAGGGTTTCCCGCTCGCCGCAGGTCACCTTCGCCGTACCAGAAACGACAATCCAATGCTCACTCCGGTGGTGATGCATCTGTAGGCTTAAGCGATGACCAGGCTTAACTTCGATACGCTTAATTTTGTAGCCTCTGCCTTCTTCGAGCACGGTAAACGAGCCCCAAGGGCGTAGTTCCGTGGCGGCAATTCTTTCGGGGCTAGCGGTAGCCTGCAGGGGCAGACTAGCCACAGATTCAGCCAATTCTTGCATTTTGGGCACGACGACAAATCCTCCAAGCTTGATGCTATTACTACGATTGCTTAACTATGATGCGTCCCAAGCACTGAGTTAAGAGTTCCCATCTGGGTTAACTGACGATCATAACCGGACTCTCTCAAAACACTCGCCAAAAAAAATGAGTTTGTCTCCAGCGCCTTTGTCCTGCTATCCTTAGCCACCCAAAACGTGCATGTCAGATCTACACAGCACACAAAAACTTTAAGCTAAAGGCATAAGGTATTGAGCCTTTTTGTCAGGGCACTTTTGGCCAGATCACTTTATAGACTAGGCTACGGCCTGGGTTGATAGGTTCTACTACGATCATGCCTGAGAATAAACTTCCGACTCCTTCCTCTTTGTCGCCGTTGCCGCAGTTTAGTTCCCAGTCTTTCGGCATCTCGCCGCTCATCCGCATCACCTTGCTGCTGCTGTATGTCGCTCTCACCTTACCCTTACCGGCGCTGGCTACGGTGACTGAAGCCCCAGTGTCTGCGCGGGGCTTACAAGTTGGCATCGTAGTTGGCGGCATTCTCCTCTATGGTGGGCTGAGTGAACGCGTCTTTGTTGATGCCAAGGGG
>CALCPB010000039.1 GCA_937897665.1 uncultured Halomicronema sp.
GACTATCGCCAATGGTGTCAGCAGCAAGCCCAGCGCAGTCTGCGGGTGGCCTTACTCTATACCTCAGCCTATGGCAACACCGCTAAGGTCGCCGATGCGATCGCCCGCGGATTGATGACTGCTGATGTCGCCGTCGCGTCGATTAACTGCGAATCGACCTCGCCGGACACGATCGCCCAGCAGGTCAAAGCCTGCGATGGGTTTATCATCGGCTCGCCGACGCTGGGGGGCCATGCCCCGATGCAGATTCAAACGGCGCTGGGTAGCATTTTGGCCAACGTGCCGAAGACCAAACTAGCCGGTGTGTTTGGCTCCTATGGCTGGAGTGGTGAGGCGATCGCGCTGCTAGAGCAAAAGTTGAGCGATGCCGGTTATCGCTTTGGCTTCGACCCCATTCGCGTGCGATTTAGCCCCGACAACGTCACCCTCACGACCTGCGAAGCCGCTGGCAGTCAGTTTGCTCAACAGCTGCGCAAGCGTGCAAAGCAGCCCATTTCGCAGCCAGCCATCTCGATTGCCCAGGCTGAGCGCACGGCCGAGGCGATGGGGCGAGTCGTGGGCGCGCTCTGTGTGGCCACCGTGCAGCAGGGTGACTTTCACCACGGGATTCTGACCGCTTGGGTCTCGCAGGCCACTTTTGACCCGCCCGGTGTGATGCTGGCTTGGCCGGTGGACGAGCCCGTGTTTGGCCAGCTTTCCCCCGCCACCCCCTTTGTGCTGAATATTCTCAAAGAAGGTCGCACGATTAGGCGGCATTTTTCGTACCAGCAGGGGACGCAGACAGCCTTTTCTCTACTCTCTACCCGACTGGCAGAAAACGGCAGCCCCATCATCACTGAAGCGCTGGCCTATCTGGAATGTACTGTCAAAGACTGCATTCTCGCTGGCGATCATCAGCTCATCTATGCCGAAGTGTCTGCGGGTAGTTTGCTGGAGTCTGACGGTGTCACGGCTCTGCAACATCGCAAGTCAGGCAATCAATATTAAAGCGGCAGCAACCGTCCAGATTTGCCCTGCCCCCGTTTGTCTTCTGATCCTCATATTGGTAAACCACCATGAAATCTACCCAGCCCTCAATCCAGTCCGAATCCAGCCCAAGTCCAGAAGCCGCCATGCATGTCCATAACTATAACCAGCGGTTAATGCTCACCCTGAAAACACCCCATGGGCGATCAATCTTGATTGGAGCGATCATGGGTTTAGGCATGATTGGGATGGGCTTGGCTCTGAGACTGCCTTACGCCGAGGTGATTTCAACCACTGATAATCCTGTCACCATTCCTCTGAAGGTTGATTAAGGCGATTTCTGGGCAAAAACAGATCGTTACGGTAAGGGCAGGTTTAGCTAGAAACCATGATTTCATTGCCGCTAGGTATCTACAAAACCCGCCCCTACGGGGATGGTTTTTGCTAAAAATCTCCTAAGGACTCAGCACTTTGCGGAAGACGATTTTGTCAACGCCCGCCTCGTAAAACTCTCGAATTCGGGCTTCCTCTTGATAACCGTTCTGACGATAGAACGTTCGCACGTAGTCAAAGTCTGCCGTTCCCGACGTTTCAATGAGCAGTAGCCGTACACCGCGCTGGATCAGCATTTGCTCCACCTGGTTGAGCAGGGCTTGGCCGCGTCCCTGTCGTTGATGATCGGGATGCACGGCAATCCAATAGAGATTCCACGTGCCCGTGGTCATCGGCTCTGGGGCGACATAGGCCACACCGACTGGTCCGTCGTCATCATCGGTGAGCCAGACCGCTGGGCTATTGGCAGCATGGCTGAAATGCTGCTCCAGCATGTGCGTCAGTTCTTCAACCTGCTGGGACTCAAAAAGCACACTGGCGATCGCGATCGCCTGCAAGGCCGGGACGTCTTTGGGGTGGGTGGGTCGAATCATGGGGCGATCAGGGGCTCGCGACGGTGGAACAGGGGCTGAGGATATCCGGAATGCTCTGGGTCGGCTGTGAAGAGGGGGCAAGAGGTGAAATCAAGATTTCCCAGACTC
>CALCPB010000040.1 GCA_937897665.1 uncultured Halomicronema sp.
GGCAGCTTGATGCCGAGTTGCTGGTGCTGAGTGCCTGCGAAACCGCCTTGGGCAGTCCTGAACTGGGCAACGGTGTGGAGGTGTTGGGGCTGGGCTATCAACTGCAGCGGATCGGGGCGAAGGCAGTGGTAGCCTCCCTGTGGCAGGTGAGCGATCTGGGCACCCAAGTCTTGATGACGGAATTTTATGCCGCGCTGAACCAGGGCATGACAAAAGCAGAAGCGCTGCAGGCGACTCAACAGGCCTTAATTACTGGCGAGGCAATTGCGGCGGATGGGGCAGACCGAGCCGGTGCTCGACCGACTCCCCGTGACGGCACGATCACCTCGTCGGCTAGCTACCCCGGCTACAGCCATCCCTACTACTGGGCACCCTATATTCTCATTGGCAATGGCCTGTAAGCTGCGACTCCACCTTGGCTTCGCTGCCGCTCAGCCAGCCGCTGACTTTTGCAATGATCGCACGGTTGAATAAGCCCTAGACTGCCAGCGATAGATTGTGTTGCAAGCCGGAAACGGTTTGAGCGATCGCCCTTTGGTTTGAATTTATGAACGTTTCTGACTATTGGCATTTACAAAAGCTCGACAGTACCGGGCAAAGTCGGCGTCAGCGGTTAGACGCGGCCCATCTCTGGTTACAGCAGCAAGCCCCCACTGCCGTGGCAGAGAACGACGACGACTCTCGGCTCTTGCAGGCGCGACTGCTGCGGGATTGGCAACAAGGAGAAACGGTGTTGGCCTTGTTGTGCCTGCGTTGTGCCGTTTCCCATGCGATTCTGCGCGCCTGCTTCCAACTCGTTAGTCAGTTTGGTGACTACTACCAGTTTTGCAGTGCTGATCTGCTGCCCTTTGTTTTAGACGACGAAGGCAAACCTCTCGGCACTTACCGCCCCTTTGGGGTGCATATTGTCGAGACTTACACCCCCGGCCGGGCCAGCTTAGAAAGTTGGGCAGCGCACCTGGCGCGTAATCACAGCGAGCTGAATCAGTTCCTGATTGAACAAGGCCTCTATCGGGTCAGCGACTGGGCCATTTTGAACGATACGAGCACTGGACAGCTGCCCAAAATTTTAGGGGAGTTTCATCGCCTGACAGAGGCTGAAATCGCCGCTGCAGCTACCCTGCTAGAGCGCTATCACGCAGTCTATCGGCGCGATCGCCTGCAGCTTTCCCCCGGTCGCCAGCGGGGCCGGTGCCAGGTGCCCAGCGATCGCCAACTGCAAGCCATCAATGCGGCAGTGCCCCCTCGAACGGTGCTGGGCCAGCTGCGGCAGCTCGCCTACTGGCTGCGGCAGTACCGCATCCATGTG
Organism: uncultured Halomicronema sp.; assembly: GCA_937897665.1. Classification (GTDB taxonomy): domain Bacteria; phylum Cyanobacteriota; class Cyanobacteriia; order Phormidesmidales; family Phormidesmidaceae; genus Halomicronema. Next base: position 1,310 of record CALCPB010000040.1, read on the forward strand.
CGGGGGGGCAATCCTTTATTGGAACCTCTAGATCCTCAGGACGACCCGGCAGTAGCGGCGTCAGCACCCAGCGACAGCGATCTGCAGCAGGATGACTTTCTGCAGACCTATCGTCAACAGTTCGACGAAGCTCTGGCGGCAGCCATGACCGCAACGCTACAGGTCTACTGCGATAAGTTGGGACGCAAAAAACTGCCGCAAGGCGACGTCTGGCTCAAAGCGCTGTATCTCTTTCATTGCGAAGGCGAAGGCATGAAGGCGATCGCCCCCAAAGTGGGCCTGCCCAACCAAGTCGCGGTCACTCGCTTGATGAATCTGAAACGGTTTCGCGCTGACGTTTGCAGTGCCCTGCTGACGCGGCTGCAGGCTCAGGTGCCAGACACCGTGCGGCAATTTACCTCGCCCGAACAGTTACAAGCGGTCGGCGATCGCCTTGACGCGCTGCTATCAGAGGAAGTCACTCGGCTGATCGATGAAGCTGAGTCTGAAGCTAAAATCCCCCACAACCGCACCGCTAACAGTCGCTTCGCGCGGCAGCTCTGCGCCAGTCTACATCACCGGGCAATTGTCCCATAATTGCCCCCCTGACGTTATACATTGAGTGGCCACACAACAGGGTTAGTCTCTTGTCTACCCGACCCGATTTCTCCTCCCTAGCAGAGGTCACGGTCTTACCGGAATCCGTTATTGAGCAGGCGATTCGTCGCTGTCAGGGCGTCACCGACAGCGATGCGCAGTGGGACTGCTATTTGCGATCGCTGGCTTTAATGGGCGTGCGCCACTGGCTCGAAGCGGGGAGTATCCCGTTTGATCTGCGAGTGCCTGACCCGCGTCCGGCGACGCCCACCTCGGTGCTTCAGGTAAATGGGTGGC
>CALCPB010000041.1 GCA_937897665.1 uncultured Halomicronema sp.
ATTGAAAGTACGATGCATGAAATAATTGTTGGTGGCCCAGGGAAATGTGCTTTGTTTGCTTTAGCACCAAGGCCAGCCTTGACAGAGATTCAAAAAAAGAAAGACGTTTCAGTGACTGCCTACCTTTTACCGACAGGCGCAGATCGCTCTGTGGTGCTAAGTAGGAGAACAGAATTAAACGTCGCTGTGGCGGTATGCTGAAGAGCCATCTATCGAGGCTATCCTGGCGATGTCAACCCCAACCTTGCGAGTGGCTCTGAATGGCGAGGAAGATCGCACTCTGCAAGAGCTCCGTGCCGCCTCGGGGGTGCCGCAGCGCACTAAAGATCGGGCGGCAGCCCTGCGGCTCAGTCATCGCGGTTGGACACCGCACCAGATTGCGGAGTATCTGGGCTGGCAAGTCGCAACCGTTCGCAAGACGATTCATCGGTGGCAACAGGCCGGTCTGTCTGGGTTGTGGGATCAGCCCCGCCCTGGTCGCCCGCCTCGCTGTTCGAGCGCGGTGATGACGGCGTTGACGCAGCACCTCGCGACCGAGGTGGGCACCGTTAATAGCCGTCAACTGGTTGAGCATCTGACTGAGGTGCACGACATTCACCTCAGCCGGGGGCACTTGAGACGACTCCTCAAAAAAAAGCTATCGGTGGAAGCGGACTCGCCACAGCCATCGCCGCCGTCAGGATGCGGTGTTACGAGCCCGCAAACAGGCTGACCTGGAGCTGCTACTGCAGGCGGCTCAAGACGGCTATATTTGCTTAAAGTACCTGGATGAGTCCGGCTTTGATGGCTGGAGTCCGGTCAGCTACAGTTGGTCGTTGGTCGGCACTCAGAAGCGTCAAGAGCAGACCGCCAAGCGCAGTCAGCGGCTGAGTATTCTGGGCCTCTGGGAACCGGGGCGCGAAATGAGCTACGGCCTCGTTGTCGGCAGTCTCACCAGTACCACCGACATCCGTTTCATGGATTGGCAAGCGACCCGGGCTCAGCGCCGATTTCAGCGCACGGGCATTGCGACCGTCATCGTCCAAGATAATGCTTCGATTCACACGAGCAAGGCGGTTCGAGAACGGCTGCCCATTTGGCAGGCACAAGGGTTAGAGTTCTTTCAACTGCCGCCTTACTGCTCTGAAATGAATTGTATTGAGACCGAATGGCATCAGCTCAAAGTCCATGAGATCCGCGGCGCGATGTTTGACGATACCTATGACCTGGCAATGGGAGTGATTGCGGCATTGAACCGCCGAGGAGCCAAGGCTGACTACGTCCTCAAACGGTTTAGTTTTGCTTCTAATCGGCAAGCAAATCCAAAATTTCTCACTACTTAGCAGGGCGACGTTTATTTAGATGCATCTACTTACCTAATACGAACGTGCTTTATGGAAAGCTTGCTGCCTATCCACCACATTTGGCAGGATATACTGCGAACAATCAGTCTATCTGCCCGAAATAGGGTGGATAGACTGACATCGTCGATTTAAATAAGAGATTAGATCGACCAATCTTTATGGAACCACTTGACGATAGAGAGATCGAAATAATTGGCGAATGTCTGAATGCCTTGACGCATCCTCCTTTTCTAAAGGGACGAAGCACCGACGATGATTGGTGGAGGTCAGAGTTCAATTCAGTCATGGGTTTTTCCCCTGAAGAGTTCTGTGACATTGCCAATCGGTGGCCAAATGTCGATTTTGACAGCACTGACGTCCGCGTGGCCGTGAACAACTCCATGAACAACCTCCTTGGCTACCCGCACCATTGTGAGGCTGACTGGCCGCAGTACATTTCGGTTTCACCCCTTGAAGTTGCACGCCTCTTAAAAAAGTGGAGAAGGTTGGCGGGAGAGGTTGACGGGGAAACTTCTTCTCCCTATTTCAATCGGTTGATGTAAGCGTGGAAAGAGATACGAGCTAACATAGCCTCTGAGGATGACGGAGGCAATTAGACTACCTTGTTTTCTACGATGCTCCTTCTGTGTTTCGAGACACAGAGGTCAGGAATAGTTTGGGACATGAGTAAGTAACAAAGCGACCTCTTGGTGAGCTCATCTTTGTTTAGCGTAGGTGAATTGAATTGACTGTTTTTCTCCAGTTCGGCAAACCTAC
>CALCPB010000042.1 GCA_937897665.1 uncultured Halomicronema sp.
TCAGACAAGACAAAAATCGGTTCCCTGAGTCAAGTCTCAAGGAACCGTCATAATCTCAGTATTTGATCTGTTCAGTCGGCACAGAGGGTAAACGCCAGTTTGAGACTCTGCTTTTAACGAGGTTGGGCAATCTCCAATCCCAGGGGTTGAGATACTCTTAGGCGTTTCCTAACCTTCGTTCCAGTTTCCTAACCTTCGTTCCAACTGATCACAAACGTCAGTGGTTGCGCTTCAGCGTCGCCTAAGCGAATTTCCAACGGATACGCTACACCCGCAGCAGGTGTAGGCAGCACCAAGGTGGCCTCCCCCGCCTGAGTTTGAGTCTGCGTCTGACCAAGACTCGGCAAACTCAGTTGACTAACTTGGGGCACCGTGACCACCAGATTGATTTGCTGGGGGGCATCGGCCTGTAGCTGCGCTGACAGCGTCACGGGGCCTGCAGTAGTGAGCCACTCCCGCTGGGCTGAGGGCACCTCAGGCGTCAGCGTCACGGTCAGGGCATTGAGGATATCCTTGGCAGCGAGCATGGTCAAGGTGACTTGCTGCTGCGGGTTAGCCCCCTCGTATCCCTCAGGGAAAGCGGCTTTCAAAGCTTCTGGATCGCGCGTAGCAGTACTGCGGACGGTGGCATCCGCCAAGACCAGCCCAGCAATTTGATTCATAGCTTGGGGTTGGTCAGGAAATAGATGCTCGACCGCTTTGACCAGTTGAATACCGGGCTGTAGGGACTCCGCGACGAGTTCTTGGCAACGGCTGAGTAGGCCCGCCAAGATATCTTCGGGCAAAGCCGTGGGCAGCTGCCGCGATCGCAACTGCCGCATCCAGGGTAGGGGGCTGAGGGCAGTCAGTTCGGCGGGATATTCCTGCAGTTGTGATTCCCAAGGAAACAGAGGGGGATTTTGACTGATTTCGATCTCGAGTCGGCGTTTTAGCACCGTTTGAAAATGGTCTTGCACAGCAGGTAACTCTCCAAGTTCAGAAATGGGGGGCATTTCGATGGACATGTCGTTGATGAAGGTTGAGGATACGGTCTCGTCAGCCGTCAGGCTGGAAACACCTTCGGCCTCGGGAAGAGGGGGATGCATAGTTTCGGGCGAGAGTTCTACTTGCGAGGATATTCCGTCTAAATCGTCAACCTTCCCTGATGGCGAGGAATCTGTCCGACTAAAGTGCTCAAGGAGCCCAAGTAGAAAACTCCGAATCATATCTGGGTCACTTTTCATCGCACGTAGGCCCCCTTCCGGACAATTCAAATCAAGAACACAAAGAATACAAATCTCAGAAACACGCCGCCCTCAGATAGCCGCTACAGATTGCGAATTTCCCAAGCTTGCTCCAGCAGCTTGGTCCACTGCTTTTGCAGCTGAGTTGAGCTGATACCCAACAGCTTCGCAATTTCAGTGTCATCATTACCCTCTTTTTTGAGATGCAACAGCTTCGTCTGAGTTTCGTTGATGGTCTGGTGCAGCTGATCCCACTGCTGGGGTGCCAAGCCCAAATTACGTTCCAAATCAGCTTCCAGCCACTCATGCACAATGTCCCAATGATGAGAGAGGGCAAATCGCACCAAGTGATATTTAAACCGCTGCTGCAAATAGTCTCTCTGGCGGGGGGTGAGCTTGAGTAAGGATTCAATTTCTACCGTGGGCAGATCCAACAGACGGAGGGTGAAATAGTCAGCACAGTCTTCCTGATTGCGCTCTTTCAAATAGCTCAACAAAGCCTCAATGACCCGATTGCGCAGCACCTCTTCAGGCAAGCTGTCTTGCTGGGCCACCAATTCTTCCCGTAACCGGCGAATAGGCACCGAATCTCTGATGTCCTCAGCATCGCTGCTGCCACCATCGGCCGCCTGCTCAATATCGACGGTCGCTTCTGGCGGCTGCTGTTTGGCAAAGGTCTGTGCCCGCAAGATCACCAATTGCTGACTGCGACGACCCGGCAGGGGAATCCGGCGCTTGCCATATCGCTCGGTGAACGCCATGTACTCCGCTAGCTCTAGCAGCGTGCGGGGTTGATAGTCAGGCGGGGTTTCCGTTTCTCGCCGAAAGGCATTAAGCGCCTCCAGGTAAAAATTCTGCAAAAAGTCTTCAATCAGGGTGAGGCGTGCCTGATAACTGGCTTGGGCATGGGGCAGCGAAATGTATCGGTATACAATCGCACTCAAGGTGCTGTGTAGTTCTACGCGTCCCTTAATTGCGCCCAGTCGGTAGTACTTAAGACATTGATTAAGGCGATGCATACCCAGGTTTTGCGCCCAAGTTTCCACCTCGCCAGAATCTTGAATGCGCTGACTCTGGGTACAGATCCGCTGTACCTCTTCACTTAATCGCTCTGCCGTGGCTCGGCTGCTTTTATCAGAAGCTCGAGTGGCTTGCTTAAGCTCTTGGTAAAGTTTGTCTGAAAGTGCTTCCACGCGTCGGAAGATCAACCCCGATGCAGATGATCCTTCAAACACTAACACAGGAAACTTTATCGAGGGTACTATCTTTGGCCTCTGTGCGTAGATCCTCATATTGCAGCGCCATGACTGTTGCGATCGCGCCGTGCTTTCCCGCCAGCCGTTGGCCGCCGCACCTCCAGTTCCCCACCGTAGATGCTTGGTTTCGTGAGTCCTTACTATCTCTTTAAACATGGCCTTAACCCTTAACGAGATCGTGCCTTGGGGACGCTCCTATGAAGAATATCGGCAGATGTTTGCGCTCACCGCAGTCGAGCTCGGGCAACGGATTTTAGGCTGCGCCGATGGCCCTGCCGCTTTCAACACTGGGTTGACGCAGCGCGGAGGGCAAGTGATTTCAGTTGATCCGCTCTATGCCTTTACTAAGCCGCAAATTCGCGATCGCATTGCCGCCACCTACGACACGATTTTGCAGCAGTTGCAGCACTCCCAGGCCGATTATGTGTGGACAGCGATCGCCTCGGTCGAAGACCTCGGCCGGGTACGCATGGCCGCCATGACGCAGTTTTTAGCCGACTATGAGGCCGGCAAACAGGCAGGCCGCTACCGCCCTGGCAGTCTGCCCAACTTGCCGTTTGAGGATGATTACTTTGATCTGGCGCTGGTCTCGCATTTTTTGTGGCTTTACAGCGATCACCTGTCTTGCGAGTTTCATCAACAATCGCTGCGGGAGCTGCTGCGCGTCGCGCGTGAAGTGAGGCTTTTTCCCTTGCTCACCCTCGACTGTCAGCTTTCACCGCACCTATCCGCAGTGACCGCACAGCTACTCAGTGACGGGTTCATGGTCTCTCGACAGCGCGTTGACTACGAGTTTCAGCGTGGGGGCAACGAAATGCTGGTCGTTCGGGCGGCTTAGCGGCCTCCAGCGGCAAACCGCCCGGCCCCCAACTATCCCCAAGGGGAAATAACGGTTACGCTGAAATGCAGCGTTTGCAGACTTGGTCAACCCCTATGGATTCCAACATCGCCCCTCAGTTGCCGCTCACCCTCCGCCGGGTGACGCTCTTTGTGATCACCTTGGTGGTGGGCATCGTCATGGGGAGCAGCCTCATTGCCAGCTGGAATGAACCGCAAGTCGCGAGTCGGCTAGAGCTATACCAAACTGATTTGCTACTGCGCACCACCGCTTGGGATGGCGGGGGCCTATCGGACGAGCAGGCGATGCTAGTGCGACAAAATTTGCTGGGCGATCACCCCCTGCAGGATGCGCAAAAGACCTATGATTCGGTGCTCACCACGGCCCTCAAAACGATTGAAGACTATACCGCTGGGACAATCACTGCCGCGCCTTCACCCCGATTGCAAGCTGCCCTCACCGAGCAGTCAGAACTCCTCGATCTGCTCGATCTGCGGCTGGGCATTCTCAATGCCGAACAGGGAGATATCGCTGCGGCCCAAGCCAACTGGGAGGCCGTCAAAGCCCGTCAGGCTAGAGGCGATGACCTGTGGCGCACCGCCGACACGCTGAACTTGCTGTGGCAAGGTGACGCCGTGCCCGCTGACAGTGCCGTGCTGTTGCAATCGACGCTGCAGGGCTGGTTTCGAGATCGCGCCCTGACCGAACTGTACAATCGCACTGCCGCCACCGAAGCCCTAGCCCAACTGGAACAAACTGAAACCACCACCGCGCAGAGTCTCGTCGTCACCTTGGCGGCGGTGGGGGTCGTGCCTGTACTCGGCACAGTGCTCGGAATTGGGGTGCTGATTTTCGTCGGCATTCAACGTTTACTCAAGGGCGCCGACTCGCTGCTAGCTCAAAATCGCGATCAAGGCTGGGAAACTCCGTGGTCGGTCGAAACTGTATGGCTGGTCGTGGTCGGCGGCTTTTTGTTTATGGGCCAGCTGATCGTGCCGCTCCTGATCATGCCCCTGAGAAGTCCCCTAGCGGCCTTTGGTATTCGCGGTCAGGCATTGTTTGCCCTGGCCTATTACCTAATGATGTCGGCGGGGGCGATCGCGGTACTGTTTTTCGCCATTCGCAGCTATCGCCCCTTACCGCAGGACTGGTTTCGTATCCGTTTTCAAGGGGGGTGGCTGCTGTGGGGGTTGAGCGGCTATCTGGCGGCGCTGCCGCTGATGCTGACTGTCTCTTTGCTCAACCAGCAGATCTGGCAGGGACAAGGCGGGAGCAATCCGCTGCTGCAGACCGTTTTAGAAGCGCAAGACCCCTGGGCATTGGCCATCTTTTTTGCCACCGCCTCCCTCGCCGCCCCCTTGTTTGAAGAGTTTTTGTTCCGTGGCTTTTTGCTACCGTCGCTGACGCGCTATTTGCCCGTATGGGGGGCCATTCTCGTCAGCAGTCTGGTGTTTGCAATCGCGCACCTCAGTCTTTCAGAAGTGCTGCCGCTCACTGTACTCGGCATGGTTTTGGGGATTGTCTACACGCGATCGCGCAATCTACTCGCGCCTATGCTGCTGCACAGCGCCTGGAACAGCATCACGATGCTGGGGCTATTTTTGCTGGGCAGTAGCGCCAACTAACATCTAGGCATCACCGGAGCGGGTAACTTAAGCTCACCACCGCCAAAATGCCTGTCAGCCCAACAGCCCAACTCCAATGGCTGACATGATGATTCCTTGACGCAAGGTCTGGGGCAAATGAAGAAGTGATTTGTGCATGGCCGAGGGGGCTTTCCCAAGGGCTTGTGACCAAGAACGGATTGTCCCAGCCGTTGCTTCATCGGCAATATGTTTA
>CALCPB010000043.1 GCA_937897665.1 uncultured Halomicronema sp.
CCCTTTCCCGAGGGGGCGGCGACAGCGGGGGATCCTCGATCTGTAGCGCTGTCATGCAGAATCCGTATAAGTGGATGCTCTCGCCCCGTAAGTGAATGCCCCTAGATCATGCCCCCAACGGCGACCCCTCGCGCTCTTGAACAAGAATCGATACAGTGTATGGCAAGAGCGCGCAGTTGTTGAGGAAGGTTGTTATGAAACGTGCGATCGCGATCGTGAGTGGACTACTCATCGTGTTGGCCAGTCTCGTCTTGAGTGTTAGCCCCGTTTGGGCGAGTGAGTCTCGTTCGACTGCACCAGAAGGTGCCAAGGGCTACTTAATTACGCCTCATGATGGTGACGTGGTATCACGTCCTTTCACGGTCAAATTTGGGCTGTCGGGTATGGGTGTGGCTCCGGCCGGGGTAGAAAAATTAGGGACAGGGCACCACCACTTGCTGATCGATTTAGCGGAATTGCCTGACTTGGATACGTCACTGCAGGCCACTGATCAGATCAGACACTTTGGCGGTGGTCAAACGGAGACCATCATCAGTCTGCCGCCGGGTGAGCATACCCTGCAGTTGCTGCTAGCCAACTACATTCACGTGCCTTACAATCCCCCCGTGGTTTCAGAGCCCGTCACGATTATGGTGGAATAGTGGGCGTAGGCATAACCGCTACTGGCTCTACCTAACCGCGTGAAATGGGTCTGGATTGGGTTTGAAGCCGAGCATAAAATTTCTTGGCGCGCTGCAGTCGCTCGCCATCAGCTTTGAACATGGCAGATCTCATCTGGATTGAAGGCCCTACCCGGAGTGGCAAAACCACTCGGTTGCTGGCCCATATTGCCGAAATAGCGACGGCACCAATGGCGGGCCGTCGAGCGGGGGCTGTCTTTTTATTATTCGCAGCTAATGGCGATAATCGCCTCACCCTGAGCGATCGCCTGGCCGATAGCTTACCGGCGACCCTGCCCATCACGACGGCCACACCAGCCGGGTTCATTCAAAACGAGGTGACCTTGTTTTGGCCCTTACTGGTGGAAACCCTAGGGCTCAGCCCGCAATTTCCAATGCCGTTACGGCCCGAAAATGAGCAGGAGTTAGCGACTCAACTCTGGCGTGATCAGCTCGATCGCGGCACCTTAGAAGTCCCCGGTTGGACTGAAACGCAAACCGTGCGGCGATCGCTCGATTTTTTGCAACTAGCGGCGACTAGCGGCACCCCGGCAGAGGCTTTGCCTGAGCTGTTGGTTGCGGCCCTGCCCGGTGGCATTGCCTCGGCTGACGTTTGGGGGGCGATCGCCCAAGCCGTCATGCAATGGCGAGACTGGTGTCTGAGTCAGAGCTTTTTGACCTACAGCATCGCTACCGAACTGTATTGGCGACATTTGCTGCCTCAGCCGCTGTATCAGGCGAAATTCGTCGAGCGCTTTTGTGGTCTGATGGCCGATGATTTTGACGAGTATCCGGCGATTTTTGCGGAGCTGTGGCGGCAGGCCGACGCGTGGCAGCTGCCGACCGCCGTTACGTGGAATCCCCACGGTAAGATTCGCCTCGGGGTTGGGGCTGACCCGGAGGCGTTAGCGCTGCTCCGGACGGGGGCAAAAACGGTTGAAGAGCTCACGCCCGGCGTTGCCGATTCCTTAGCGAGTGCTTGGGCTGCCCCCCTCATCACTGCCGTTCTCGATCCGCTGGCGGTGCCAGAGCCAATGTCGGCGGTGCAGGTGATTCAATCCACCTCGCGAGGAGAGCTGTTGCGCCAAACTGCCGAGGCGATCGCGGCCGCCATCCAGCAGGAGCAAGTTACCCCTGGCGACATTGCGGTAATTGGGCCAGGGTTTGATGCGATCGCTCGCTACACCCTGGCCGAAATCCTCCAGAAGCAACACATTCCGGTGGCCTCGCTCAACGATCAGCGACCTCTCGTCAGCACTCCCCTGGTGCGCGCCATCATGCCCCTGGTGCCCTTCATCTATCCGGAGCTAGGGCGGTTTTTAACCAAAGACGCCGTTGCCGAAATGTTAGTGGTACTCAGCCAGTCCGCCCAGGGTGACCCGAACCAGTCGTGGTTTGAGCGTGTGCAAATCGATCCGGTACGGGCTGAGCTGATTGTTGACCACTGTTTTTATCCCGACCCTCAGCGACCCGATCTCTTAGCCGTAAGCGAGTTCCCCCGGTGGGATCGGCTCGGCTATCGAGCCACTGATGCCTATAACGCGCTACGCGACTGGATCGCCCAGCAGCGGCAGGCGCTCCAGCAGCGAATGCTTACCAGCCCCGACAGCTAGATTGCTAGCACAATTCAATCTTTTTTGTGGCGAGGCAACTATCTTCCCTATGACCAGCTGGCCGCCCTGCGAGAACTGATGGAAACAGCTCAGCATTTTTGGCAGGTGCAGGGCCGTCTCCGACAGCAGCAGCGTCTGGAATCGGAGCCGTCAGCCCCCACGCTGTCCCCCGAAGGGCGCTTTTTGGCGCTGTTGCTGCAGGGGATTGTGGCGGCCAACCCGTTTCCGGTGAAGCCATTAGAGCATGGACAGCAGGGCGTGACACTAGCAACCGTGTTTCAATATCGATCGCAGCGGCTGCACCATCGCTGGCAGTTTTGGCTCGATGCGAGTTCCCCCCGCTGGCTGACGGGCACGGATGCGCTGTTTGGCTATCCGATGTTCTTGCAGCAGCGACACGGTCAGCCCTGGCCCGTTGACTTTATTGAACGCAGTCACGAAGCCCGCCTAGAGCGCATCTTGCGAGACTTGCTGGGTCGTGCTACCGAGCAGGTTATTTTATGTCACAGCGATTTGGCTGTGAACGGTCAAGAACAGCTTGGCCCTTTGTTAACCCTGGTGGATATCGCTGAGGCGTTCACGTTTGAGTGAGGGCGCGTCATGAGTTAATAGTCGGTGGCTCCGAGGGAATACAGCATCTGCCGCTCTGAGTCGGTCAGCCCTTGAGAGCCGCCGATCTGCATCCCTTCGTAGGGGCGATCGACCCGCAGTTGACCTTGCTTTTGGCCCGTGGCCAGCGACCAGATATTAATGTCACCGTTTTGGCTAGCACAGGCGATCGCCTGGCCATCGGGACTTGTACTGATGTGCCAGTTTGCTTCCGCATGGGGGGTAAAGGTGGCGCGACAGGTATCCGTATCAAGTTCCCAAAGTTCCACCGTTTGGGTATCGCTCATGAGAACCACGGGGCGATGCTGCTCATCTAAAGCGATCTCATGAATATAGAGATCATGCTTTTGCCAAGTATTGACGCAAGTGTGATCTGATAGCTGCCAGCACCGCACAGTGCCGTCGTAGCTGCCGCTGTACAAATAGTCGCCATCGGCAGATACGCAAAGCGTATGCACCCGGCGACGATGGTCGGATAGCTGGGCAATCGCCTGGCCCTCAACGTCCCAGCCTTGGATGGTGCGATCGCGACTGCCACTATAAATGCGTTGCCCATCCGGGGTAAATGCTAGGGCCATCACGGGGTCAGTGTGAGCCTGTGGCTGTTGCCAGCAAAACACTCGGTTTGGTAAATCCCAAAGGGCCACCGTGCCGGTCATATCACCCGCCGCTAGCAAGGTGCCTGCCCGATCAAAGGCGAGGGCCGTAATGCTCTTGGGTAAGCGCATTGACCAATCTAGCCAAAGTGATTGACGGCAATCCCAAATGACGATCTGTCCGGCGGCGGTGCCCACTGCCCAATAGTGCCCAGACTGACTCGTCGCCAGTAGCTCAGCCAGACTGCCGTCCGGTAGCTGGAGGCGGGCTTGGGGCAGCCACCGCTGTCGCTCCGCTGCATGCTGCCAACATCTGACTGTTTGGTCGTCGTGGTAGCTCAACAGCTGCAAGGGGTGAGTCGCTAAAGCCAGTTTTTTGGCGGGGTGGCGATCGCTGCGCCAGATCCGTAAACACTGCCCAGAATGAGCATGCCACCGCTGCACCATATAGTCACCCCCGGTCATCAACTCGCGGCTGTCGGGGCTAAATACGAGTGATTCGACGGGGGCGCTGGTGGCTGAAATTTGATAAAGCCGCACGCGCGAATCGACCTCCCAAACCGACACGGTATTACTAATGTCACTGGCGGCTAAATAACGCCCATTGGGACTCAAGGTCTACGTCATGAACAAATCGCAGGGCTCTTGCATGACTTTCAACGGGCGTTCTGAGGTGAGA
>CALCPB010000044.1 GCA_937897665.1 uncultured Halomicronema sp.
CCGTGAGTCCGTCCATCTCCGGCATTTGCAAATCCATCAAAATCAAGTCGTAGTTTTGACGATGGAGGGCTTCAATCACTTCTAAACCGTTGCCTACGGCGTCTGCTCGATAGCCCATCCGCTGTAACAAATTGAGGGCCAGCTTCTGATTAACGGCGTTATCTTCGGCCAGCAGAATGTGTAAGGGATATCGTTTGGCAAACTCTGGATCAAGCTTCTTAGCCGGAGGATTCGTGGTTTGAGGTGAGGCCATCGCTTGAGGAGTTAGCACTTGTACCAGTGCATCATGCAAGTAGGACTGGCGGATGGGCTTTTTCAAGACAATTGTATTGGGAATTTGGCTGGCAGCAGCTAAGTCTTGAGGTGTCACGGTCGATAGCAAAATGAGCGGCAACTGGTCATATGGCGATGTTTTTCGGATCAAATCCACGAATGTACTGCTGTCTTCTGCCGTTAATGTGGTGCTGAGGATGATTGCATCCAGCGATGGCGAACTGCTGAGCTGTTGTTGAGTGGGAGCGATCGCGGCTGTCGTTTGTACGGCCATGCCCCACTGTTGGCACTGTTCAATTAAGAGCTGACACGTCTGAGCGTGATCTTCCACAACCAATAACTGCTTGCCATGCAAGAGCTCTTCCGGCAGAGGGGTGATGGCGCTCAACTGTAGAGAACAGGCATCTGCCTGGATGGTGAAAGAAAAGGTCGAGCCTTTCCCCACTTCACAATCATCCCAGATCTCGCCGCCCATCAGTTGACAAAGTTGCTTGCTAATGGCCAAACCGAGACCCGTGCCACCGTATTGCCGAGAAGTGGAAGAATCAACTTGACTAAAGGACTTGAATAACCGTTCGCGGCGATCGGCCGGAATACCAATACCAGTATCCTTCACGGCAAATTTAAGTTTGTGAGTCTGGCAAGCCTCTCTTTGGCAAGGTTTAGCATCACACTCGGGGTTCCAACGTTCTGCCTCAATGACGGTGGTGGTGACGTTCACAAAGACATCGCCAGCCGGAGTGAACTTGACAGCATTGCTCAGCAGATTCACCAAAATTTGTCGCAACCGTGTGACATCGCCATTAATGACGACAGGTACGGCCTCATCCATGTGGCAAGTCAGACTTACCCCTTTCTCCATGGCTTTGGCCGCCAGCAGTTCTAAAACTTCTTCAAGGCAAGTCCGCAGGTTAAAGGCCTGACTTTCTAGCTCCAACTTGCCGGACTCAATTTTAGAAAAGTCTAAAATGTCATTGATAATCGTCAGCAACCCTTCGCCGCTACTGCGAATCGTTTCAGCATAATCTTGTTGCTGCACGGTGAGGGGCGTTTCCAGCAGTAAACTGGTCATCCCAATCACCCCATTCATCGGAGTCCGAATTTCGTGACTCATATTGGCCAAAAACTCTCCCTTGGCGTGGGTTGCGGCAAGAGCCTCGTCTCTAGCCTGGGCCAGTTCATTAGCGGTTTGTTGTAACTGTTGCTCAGCGGATTGTCGTTCAATGATGCGCTGCTTTAGCCCGTCCAGGGTGGCCTGTAATTGCTGTGCCATGGTGTTGAGGGCATTATTGAGTTGCCCAATTTCGTCCTGGCGATCAGTAAGCACCTGCTGCTCCAAATTACCCGCTGCCAGGGCTTGTGCCCATTCAATCACCGCTTGCAGGGGACGATGTACCTGCCGATTGAACAGCACCAGGGTCAAACTTGCCATGAGCAAGCTCACTGTTACCGACGCTAATAAGCTGGTCAAGCTAGCCCGATAGAGTTCTTGACGGAGATTTTGGGTAGAGTACCCGAGCCACACTTCACCAAGCTTGCGCCCATCCGAGACGATGGGAGCGCGAATTTCCTTGACCGGATTTTCCGCGCGCACCCGCTCCAGTAATTCCAGCGGTGGTAAAGGGGCACTATCCGCGGGTTGGGCGTCGAGCAGGAGAGGATGGTCGCGCTCCAGCGATCGCGTCAAGGCCTGTTGCTGCTGATCCACCACAAGAACATAAATAATGTCTTCGTCCTCCGTGGCCTGCTGAATCAAGGTTTCGATCGCGAGGAAATCTAAGGTTAGAACCGCTTCTGGTGCCACTCCGCTAATAAAGCGGGCATCGGTTTCAGCTTTTTGTTCCAGAAAATTGAGTTGTCGAAGATATCGCCACTCAATTTGCACTAAACCGAACACCAATTGAATTGCCAGCAAAAAAACACTCGCAACTCCGAGATATCTAAACGCAATACTTTGTCGCCGCTGGGGCCAAAATCTGCGCGTAGGTTTGGGGTCGGTTATAGTGGCCATAATCGTCTGAGCAAGTAACGCATAGAAGCAGTCATCAATTCACGGAAAATAGTTAACACGAAGGCCCCCTAGCTCGAAGAGGGAGCATCCCAGCTTTTGAGTTGCAGGTTTTCAATTAAGACTTCAATCGGGCTGTAGTCGGCAGTGGGTAAAAATTCTTCTATCTTGGCGGCTTGTAAAGCTGGATGTTCAGGCGGTATCGCCATCAGGGCAGCTTGGACTGCCTCCACCAGCTCTGGATTGGTCTCTTCAAGAGCTGCGATCGGCCACTCTGGATAGAGCGCGGTCGTATGCTCATAAAGAAAATCGTCATCTCGTGGATCGAGCACTCGAATCTCTTCGGCACTATCTAACATGCCTCGGGAAATCATTTTTTCTAATTGGCCCGTACGGATAAAACCCGCATCTAATGAACCGTTCAAAACGGCGAAAACAATATTGTCTTGTGATTTATTTTCTTCGAACTGCCCGAAGTCATTGAATGGATCGATGCCGTTTTCCAATAAATGCTGAATCTGAAAGATGCATCCTGCTGCGGCTGTTTGAAAATTCACACAGGCGACATGCTTATCCTTCAAATCATTGAGCGTTTGGATATCACTATCGTCACGAACAATAATTAAGGCACTAAATTCTGGGCCAGTTTTCGGACGCGAATAGGTCGCTAGAAATTGGGTGTCATATAGCCGCTGAATTTGCACTGCCGCTAAGGGATTGTTCGTCGTGAAGTCCAACGCTTTAGCTTCTACTGCTTCAAATTGACTGACTTGAGTGACCGGAACTAGCTCAAATGAATGTCCGGTTGTTTCGGTCAGATAATCCATGAGAGGGGCATAGCGTTCATTAACTGAGACCGCACTATCAATGGACAGGACTCCAAACTTCACGGTTTCCTCGGTCGACGCGGGCAGAGTAACCACCGTTGACTCTTCATCTGACGGTTCTAGAGTGGTGATTTTTGCTGAGGGTTCACTGCAAGCAGTATTGATGAAGGTGATGCTTAAGCCCAGAGACAAGACAACCACATTTTGTTGGTAGTAGGAATTTTTCATAAACACCAATAGCTAGCAGAACAACCATTTCTCATTTGTGGAGTGGTGATGCTTATCTCTATTGTTCCCGCTCCCTTCTTTGCACCCCCCATTTTCGCCACAACCTATCTACTGTCAAAGTGGAAAGGGCCTGTTCCAGACATATTTGTTCACAGAGGCATTAGCAGCATTATTAATGTCTTTGAAGATAAAGAACGTAATTGCCTGGGAGACAATACCTTACCGTTTCAGAGCAGCTATACGCGATCGCCGAAAGTTAATCACAACGCAAATATCAAGTCATACAAGCACTCATCACAATAGAACCATGCACTTGACAACTGGCTTGCCATTGAAGAGGAGAGGCTCGGTACAATGCTGTTACGACCTGTAGCGATTATGGCTTTAGCGTCGCTTACAGGTGAAGAGCCCAACACATTCACCAACTGCCTCAACAGGCAAAGCTGAAGACCACCTTCACTCTGTGTTGTCTCCCCACTTGATTGGAAATTTGAAGGCTATCTTGAGCTAATTTCAGCTGCCAACATCGTCTGATACTAGCTGGCAATCTTGCCCCAAAGCTATTTGCCCTCAGACAAAAACAGCCAGCAGTCCCAACCACCTGTCAAGTGCTAAAGACTACCCTGCCACTCCCAGAAAAGACCCAGGGGAAATGTCGCCAAAGCCAGCGCAGCAATCACGCTAATGGGTAAAAA
>CALCPB010000045.1 GCA_937897665.1 uncultured Halomicronema sp.
AAAGTGCGCTTCGGGCAAGCCGACTTTCGTCAAGAGCGATCGCACTCGGCCCAAGACGTCGGGGATCACCCGCTCTGATTCGGTCACGGCGAGCCCGCACATCGGCAGGGCTGGGCAGGCCATGGCATGACGCACCAGCGGATCAATGTCTTGCGGCCGCGTGACGCCGTGGCTATCCAAAATTGCTTGAATGGCGTCTTTGTCTTGGGGCTCAATTTCATAAAGCACCACGCTTTGATTGGCCGTAATCCGCATCGGCACGGCAAAGCGTTCCACAATGGCCCGCAGTGCGCTTCTGAGCTTGAGAGTGCCGTTGTCGTAAATGCGGCCGTTATCCACATTGACGCCGACAAACCACTTGCCATCACCTTGTTCATGCCAACCCAGATAATCTTCAAACTTCCAGGCGGGCAAGACTTTGAAGGGTTTCAGGGGCTTGCCAAAATACTGCTCCAGCTGCTGCCGAAACTTTTCGACACCCCAGTCATGCAGCAGATATTTCATGCGGGCATGGCGACGATTGTAGCGATCGCCATAATCGCGCTGGGTTGCAACAATCGCCTTCACGGCATCAAACACATCAGCTTTATCCACGTAGCCGATTTCGTCGGCAACGCGGGCAAAGGTCTCTTCCTTATTGTGGGTGCGGCCCATACCGCCCCCTGCCAAAATGTTGAACCCCTGCAGTTCGCCTGCTTTGTTCGTCATCACCACCAGGGTAATGTCCTGAGTGTAGGCATCCACGGAGTTATCGCCGGGCACCGTCACCGCGATCTTAAATTTGCGCGGCATGTAGTGGGTGCCGTAGATCGGCTCCTCACTGTCATGCATAAGGGTGCCGTTGCCGTTGCGCTGGCGGGCCGCCACCACATCGGGGTGCTCTTCGGCGGTGACGGCCTTTTCGCCATCGAGCCAAATTTCGTAGTAGGCTCCGGTTTGAGGGCGCAGCAGATCAGCAATTTGATCGGCGTAGTCCCGCGCCACCAAATACTCAGGCTTGTGCTTAAAAGGGGCTGGCGGGGCCATCACATTGCGGTTGAGGTCACCACAGGCCCCCAGGGTCGCGCCAAGATTGCGAATGATCGTGGCGATCGTCGCCTGTAAATTTTCCTTCAGAATGCCGTGCAGCTGAATGCCCTGCCGAGTGGTAGCCCGCAGGTTGCCATAGCCGTAGCGATCGCTCAGGTCATCGAGCGCCAAATACAGCTCCGGTGGAATAAAGCCCCCCGGATTCCGCGTCCGCAGCATCATGCGGTAGTCCTTTTCCTGACCTTTGACGCGATTATCCCGGTTGTCTTGCTGATAAGACCCGTGAAACTTGAGGATTTGAATCGCCGGGTCAGTGAAGTGAGTCGTATCTTGATGCAGCTCAGTGACCAGCGGCTCTCGCAGAAAGTTGCTGCGCTCTTTGATGCCTTCTACTTTAGAGACTTTTTGACCAGCGGCAGCTTGAGAAGACGAGTTGGAACGGATCGGAGTCTGAACCATAGGACGCAGGGAATGGAATGTATGGATAGAGAGGGTCTGAATCACCCTGGCAGCTCTTAAGCGACCCGATAGCCAGCGGCCATTAACGGCATTGTCCGGTAACCCGGTCGGGATTTGGGTGAATCATGCTGATTTTAACATTGGATCCCCGACAAAATTACCTCACAGCGCCAGATTGTCACGATCGCTCATCTAGTCAGCGATCGATAGGCTAGTCATGACCCTCGTCGCCCCAGAGCGGCGGATTTGAGAGAGGCACCGTGATTCCGGTGAAGGTCAGCGACGCCCGACCGACCTCACCCGCGTAGCGAAAAGCACTGATCTGACTTTTTGCGGCGCGAAACTTTATCAGCGATGGCGGCAATGCCATGGCCGACATGACGCCATGCGATCAACAGGGCGGGAAGCGGCTAATACCGATTCTCTAAAACAAGGCTACAGATCTGGCTCCCCTGTTCCTTGGCTCCCCTGCTTTCCCAAGACTGCATCGGAAGTCCGATCACTGAGAACTGGTATAACGTCTCAAATCGATTAACCGTGAACCGGATAGAGCGGGCGCGGCCCTCACGAGCATCTCCGTGGAACGTCGCCATCCGGTAACAGGGTTCAGGCGACGAGGCAGTCAGTTAGGCGGCTTAAATCACGACAACTCGGCAACGCGAGCTGACCAGGGCCAGAGCGAGAGCGCTTTACCTGCCACTGCAGACCTTGGCTTTTATCCAACACTCGACTTACTTAAGTAAAAAGTGCGTCATGATGAACGGCTCTTTGGCATCAATCCTCAGAGTAGTGGCATTGCCAGTCCGGAGAGTGATGCCCTGAGTGGGATATTTGGGATCGGGGGCGCTTTGCTCAACCGATGTCGCGGGTGACGCGATCGTATTGACCAGCGCTCGGCAATGGCCTTGAGCATCTAATAAAGACAGGGCGACAGGCTGACTGCTGATCAACCCAATTTCGATTTCGGTAACAGCCTCACCGACGCTGATCTTGATGCCCTGTTCGCAAGGGGCAGGCATGAGGACAATCGAGCGATCATCGCCGTGAAACTGAGGATTAGAGGGTCGCACCGCGATCGCCGACTCAAACCACACCTGATAGGCCGCAAACTGGCGATCAACCCACTCAAAATTGTTCAAAGCTTTGATCGGCAGGCAGCGCCAATCCCTCGCTGTCGGTGCCGAGGGCTGCTTAGCAGCGGGCAAAACGGGTGACGTTAGAGAACCAATTCCTGAAAGGGGCATGGGTTTTAGAGAGGGTAGATAGCCGGTGGAGTCTCCATGATCTACATCCACCACCTGAGCGATCTCGCAGAAAGCACGGACATCTTGTGACAGTTGTAAAGCTGGCATAATGTTTGATCCAATCCTGCAGCAAGAACAGACACGATGCGGCTTCTGGCCTAGCTTAGCTCAACCGATCTTTACAGTGAGTTGATGCTATATGAAGTCGCTTTGTCTTTTCTTTACAACGCCTGGGCTGAGTCTCCGGAGAATTTCGAGGGAATTTCTACCTATCATCAAATCATTTTAGATTTAACTCGCTATACCCCCAGTAGCCACGGCATCGGCAGGAATATTAACGTAGCTGCCAAAAAGTTTCAGGGTTTCCACACAGTTTTTCACTGCGGCCAGGGTTTCTTGGGTGTGTGCTGCCGCCAGGCTGGCCTCTAGGTCTAAAAAGAAGAGATATTCCCCCAGGGAGCGCTTAGTTGGTCGCGACTCGATGCGACTTAAGTTGATGTTGGCTTTAGCAAAAATTTCGAGAGGTCGTAGCAGTGCCCCAGGGGCATTGATGGGCAGGCTAAACGCTAACGAAGTATAGTTACCCTGCGGCGATGCCGACTGACTCAGCACCCAAAATTTGGTGCAATTGTCGGGGCGATCGTTAATGCCCTGAGCGAGTACGGGCACCTGATAAAGACTCGCAGCCCAGGCCGAGGCGATCGCCGCCGTAGTCGGCGAGTCTTCGAGATGCTGCAGCGACTCAGTAGTGGAGCGGGTGGGAACGAGCGTGGCCTGGGGACAGTGTTGGCGAATCCACTGCTGACACTGCCCTAACGCCTGGGGGTGAGAATAAATCGTCTGAATCGTCTCCACCTGCTCAGCATGGCTAATCAGCGTGTGGCGAATCGGCAAGATCAGAGCCTGTTGAATTTGCAGGGTATCGAGCTGCCACAGGGTATCGAGCGTGACCGCCACACTGCCTTCGATCGAATTTTCAACGGGCACGATGGCCAATGTTGTGTCTTGATCATCAGCGGCTTGAATGGTCTGCAAGATGCTGGGATAAGCTTGCAGCGGATTCTCTTTGCCCAACCACGCCTGATAGGCTAAAGCGGCCTGTTCTGAATACGTCCCTTGGGGGCCAAGATGGGCGATCGCTGCTGGCATAGTCTAAAAATCACACTTTCTAAGGGCCACTAAGGCCATTAGGGTACAGTAATTTTCAGTTGAGAAATTTAACGAGCGTCAAAGACGACTCCGGGCTAACGTTCATCTTCGGCTGGGGGCAGCACTTCAACCGTCACCTCGACCGCTTCATCCGCGCGATCGCTGCCGGGAGTCACATCCACCGCATTGACCTCAACGGTGCCCTCTGGCGTAAAGCGGGCAAAGCCTTCACGGCTGACCTGTAACGGCGTTCGGCAACTGGGGCAAACCATCTGAGCCTGGTTTAACCCGGTCAGCGGCGTATCACATACCGGGCAGGCACCCTCAATCAGGTTGCGGCTGAGCCACCAGCGAAACCCAATAAACGCTATAACGGGCGTCACGATGAGCAGCCCCACCAGCACAAAGATCGATTTCACAATCCACCCGAGGCCCACGGCACCCAGCAGCCAAGCGATCGCAATGACCGTCAGCCAACAGCCCAGCCCCGAAAAATTAATTCTGTAATTGTTTGATCCTTGGGGATACACGCTCGTGCCCTCATGCCACGTTATACGTCTGGTGTAGACGCGATCGACCTCTTCGCAATGCTCGCGCCGGACTTGATTCAGCGGACTCATTGCCCTCCGTCGATGACTCTAGCCTAAGCCACATATCTGCCCAATAGGCGGGGTGATGTCCGAACGTCAACTGAGTCTTGCTGGAAGTGAGGAGAGTTTGGCATCTGGAGTTCGGCATTTTGCCTTACTGTATGCCACATTCTGCTTCTCCTGCGAGCGGGCCAGAGCCTTGGGGAGTTCGGAATTTTGAGTACTCGGAGGCGTGGGGAGAGAGCGCCAGAGTGTTGCCCGCAGAGTTTTGAATATGCGCCAGCAAAACGAAGCTTTGCAAAATTAGCCCTGAACGAAGTGAGAAGATCTCAAGGCAGCTTCTTGTCGACTTCCGCCTGCTGAATTCTGAACTCCGCCTGTTGCTGCAGGCTAAAAGTTACACTTCATTACCAACCTAACCGCTTCCCTGCTTACGGGCAGCGATCGCTCCCACCGTTGAGTAAATTAGGGAAAACACGCTCTCCAGAGACTTTTCTATGGCGGCTGACGCATCCATTCAAACCAATAACGTGCCCTGGCAAGTGCGACAGGGGGGCAAAAATCTCTCGGAATGGATTCAGCTGCAGCTGTCGCGACGGCAACCGCGCGAGTCCGAGCCGTTCAGCTTTGACTGGCCCCCTTGGATTACCGAGTTAATCCTGTGGCTGGTGATTGCGGTAGTCGTCCTGTGGGTCGCGTGGTTGATCGTGCAATCGTTAGAGCGTTATCTGGCCTACCGCCAGGGGCGGCAGCCTCAACCTCAGCCTCAGACCGTGTCTCAGGTGCGCGATCGCAGCGCCGCTGATTGGCTGCGTCAAGCCCAACAATTTGAACGCGAAGGGGACTGGCCAGCAGCCTGTCGTGCCCTCTATATGGCCGCGCTACAGGTATTGGCAGATCGTGACTGGGTACCTCACCTGCCGAGTCGCACTGACGGTGAATATTTGCAGGCCGTGCAGCCGTTGTCGCGACCACGACCGCTGCAGCTTTTGATTCGCACCCATGAGCGATCTCTGTTTGGCGGCGATCGCTTAACGGCTGAAAACCTGCAGCGCTGCCGCCGTGCCTACGAGGAACTCGATAAACGATGACCCGCACTTTGCTCACTAACCGCTACGTCCGCTTGGCCCTAGTGGCCTTGGTGCGCCTCTGTGGCTTATTGGTGCTGCTGGCCCCAGCGACGGGCCTCAAAACCAGCGGCTCGACCTACAGTCGCGCGCCCGAGGGCTATATGGGGTGGTTTGACTACATGCAAGCGCAGGGCACCCCCGCACAGCGCTGGCGACGCCCCATTTCAGAACTCCTAGAGCAGCCCACGACAGAGCCCCAAACCCTACTGCGCATTTATCCGGGTCTGGTTAATCACTATCAAACCAACTATGACGCCGGGATTCAGGACTGGCTCAGCGCTGGCAACACGGTCATTGACCTAGGGCTAAATTCAGAGATTACGGCAGCCCCGTTTACGACTCAACAGTCGAGTCCGTTTGGGGCAGTCACCATCAAAACTCGTCGCCGCAACAATTTACCCATCAACAGCGATCGCAATTTGCTGGGCGATAGCTATGGCGCGATCGTTTGGCAGCGCGCCAGTGACCAGCCGGGCAAGTCGCTAGTGGCAAATACCCCTCACCTGGCAGCGAACGCTTATCTCGATGCGCCGGGCAACTATGCCTTTTTGGCCGATTTGGCCACGCAGGGCGGCGGCCAAATCTGGGTAGATGAATACCTGCATGGATTCAAAGAGGCCGATGTCATCGCCGCCGAAACCGTCAATAACTGGGGCTCTTATCTGGCGCAAACCCCCGTCAAGGTCGCGGCCATTCAAATCGCGATTTTGCTGGGCATCTTTTTGCTGTCGCAAAATCGCCGGTTAGGCAACTTAGCGACGGTTAAAGCCGCTGAGGTCGACAATAGTCAGGCCTATATCGAGGCCCTAGCAGCGGTACTGCGCAAAGCTGAGAGCACCTCATTTCTAGTTGATATGATTGCCAAGGCTGAGCGATCGTCACTGAAAAAAGCCCTGGGGTTCAACGAGGCGACGACGAACGAGGCCGACCTC
>CALCPB010000046.1 GCA_937897665.1 uncultured Halomicronema sp.
GCTCTGCGCGGCACGGAAATGATGTCTGTGTGCAGGTGACGCTGGTGCTACTGAATGGCCTCTCTGCTAAAAACGCTAATGTCAATGTCGAAGTTGAACGTCACTCACGAGAGACGGGACGCCCCATTTTGCCAGCCACTCAAACAGCGGCAGAAGAACAACTTTGCTCCATTTTGATGACGGAGCACTATCAACTTAAATGTCGTTATGAACTCTGTCAGAGTTGGCCGGGGTAAGTCGATGAGTGTGAGCTACAAATAGTCAGTAGTAAAGCGCTGTGTAACTCAAGGGCTTTATTTTTACCAGGAGCAATTAAATGCTCGAATTACAGCCAATCGTACGATTGAACTGGGCGTCACACTGCTTCATGTTGCTGCAGAGCGGGGGCACCCGCGTTGACGTCTGGTTACCAATTCGGTGGTGAGAGTGGGCCAAATAGAGCCTTTATTGCCCAGCAACAACCCCTACAAGCTCATATCAAGTCCAGAGCCTGAGCCTCAACCAGAAGCCAGGGAGGGAACTTGTGCTCAATCATGAGTTGCACATCGCGCTAGTCAGCTCTCTCATTAATGCCACGACAATACATCCGATACTACCTATCGGATGATGCGTACCCTATCACCGTACGCCAACTCTAAAGCGCTTAATCTTCAAGGACCGCGGCGTTTTCTAAGAAATCAACAAAGGCGGCACCCAGAGTCGAACTGGGGAGTGAGGTCGGCTAATCGAACCACTTCTGGCCGGTCTAAAATGGTAATCGCCATATCTAAGTTTCCATCAATAAAGATTGTCACAATTCTTCGGGACGACAGACTCTAGCTGGGAGCCTAGGGCTGTAGAGGCGGAACTCAGATAAATACTCTTCGAGTTCCACGAGTCTGGACAAACTGAGACGGTAATAAATCCAGCGACCTTCCTGATGCGATCTCACCAAGCCTGCTTTTTTGAGGGTTTTCAGGTGGAAGGAGAGTTTTGACTGCGCGACATCAAGGCGATCGCACAAGTCGCACACACACATTTCCTGCTCTTTTAGCAACTCAATGACCTCAACGCGAATCGGCTCCGATAAGGCTTTAAAGATGGTGATCACGTCTACTGAAACGTTTTGCAGGACTTGTGCCATCAATATAGTTTGAAGTGAAGTTCTCCTGAAGTTTAACAGAAGCACTTGATAGCCGCCTCAGATGACATGGGCAACGCTTTACGGACGAATGAACTTGCGCAAATCAGCGGCGCATTGAGCGAACCTCACCACTACGGTGCCACTGCTTAATCTCTCGACTGCTGAAATGCTCTGGCTTTAGCCTTTCAGTCAATCGGAGCGACAGGATGTGAACCTGCGACCCTTACTACTCCAAGGTTGAAGATATGTCGCTAGAACGTATCTCTTTCAAGCGATGCGGGAACCTGTGAGTATCCCTCAAAGCTTAAATCACATAGCCTATTCCGGTAGTCTAAGCGTTCGGTATAGGGACATAAAGCTTTTGGTTGCGTCGGGCGTCCACACCGAGACTAGAGCTGCCATGAGCAGATCGTTGACCCGGATCAGTTACGCTTAAAAATCCATGGCCTAAAATTGAACCTCAATTTTGCTCTTTACTACCTACGGTTGCCACCAAACCGCAACAATACACAAAATGCAAAAAACATCGAACCCTTTGAGATCCAGCGCTTTAGAGATTATTTAGGGATGACAAATAAAGGCGGCACCCAGATTCGAACTGGGGGATGGAGGTTTTGCAGACCTCTGCCTTACCACTTGGCTATGCCGCCATTCCAGTTAACTAGCATATCAAACAGAACTCCCGTTAAGCCGCATGCATGCGGGCAATTTTGGCCCGCGATCACCCCATCCCGCTGGACATGAGTGCATGATGACGAAAATCAACGCCACTTAAAGAAATAAGACGTTGGTCAACACTCCTGCAACGTTGCCCATGAACCGGCCAGCCTTGGGACTTAATGGAGATACAGAGTTAGGCATTTATACTCATGGCGTATGCATGTGAATCTCAGTTGGCCGTGACGCTCAAAAATGTACTGCCCCGCCGTCTGCAAGAACATCCCTGGAGAATTCTTGAGCTGGCCAAAGAATTAGCCCGAGAGTTTGATTGTCCCCTTTGCGAAATTTTGACCCCGATGGGTGAAGCGCTCGCAGAGCTGACAGCAGCCCACTCGATCAAATTTGATGCGGTTGAGAAGTCTCTCATGTTGGCTTGAGCGCAGTTTTGGGTGGCCGCGTCAAACAGAGCAATTCTGCTGAAAAACTGCCAAAATACTGCTCATATTCTGAAAGATGACATGAAAGTTTTATGGCAGATGCAAAAAATGTTCTTGGTGGGCCACTCGCACCCTGTTCTACTGAGCCAATGACGGGGTTTTATCGAGATGGCTGCTGCAATACTGGGGCTGGCGATTTTGGGGTGCATGTCGTCTGCGCCCAAGTAACCACCGCCTTTTTGAGCTACACCCGTGCTCAGGGCAATGATCTCAGCACCCCCATGCCGATGTATAACTTTCCGGGTCTCCAACCGGGCGATCGCTGGTGCCTCTGCGCTGCTCGCTGGAAAGAAGCCTATGACGATGGGGTGGCACCGCCAGTCGTCTTAACAGCGACCCATGAAGCGGCTCTCAAAACCGTGCCGCTTAAACTACTGCGGGAATGTTCTCTAGATGCCGAGGCCACGAGCTAAAGCCTCTCGATAGCAGCGGCTCAAACCATGCGCATACTCAGATCGAGCCAAGGCGATCGCGTAATCGGAGCACTTGTAGAAATGTAGTCGACGCCAGTTTTAGCCACTACTCGCAGAGTATCGAGCGTCACATTACCAGACGCCTCAATTTTGATGTGGGGCTGCGCCTGACGAATTTGTTGCACCGCCTGCCCCATAAGGTCAGGCGTCATGTTATCGAGCATGATGATATCGACCTCAGCCGCCAGCGCCACCGCGACCATGGCCAATGTTTCTGTCTCCACTTCAATCGCGAGGGGATAGGGCATGTTTTGGCGAATTTGGGCGATCGCCGCTTCAATACTCCCTGCTGCAACAATATGGTTATCTTTCACCATCACCGCGTCGTCTAATCCCAAGCGATGGTTACGAGCCCCACCGCCCCCGCTGGCGTACTTTTCTAATAGTCGCAAGCCGGGTGTGGTCTTGCGGGTATCGACAAGTTGAGCCGGTAAGTCCGCAATTTCATCAACATATTGACGGGTCAACGTGGCAATACCGCTCAGTCGCATCGCCAAATTTAGGGCCACTCGTTCACCCATCAGTAACGAGCAGAGCGACCCCTGCACTTGTGCAACTTCAGTGCCAGCCTCACACCAATAGCCCTCTTCTACAAGCGGTGCCCATTGCGTTTGCGGATCAAGTAGCGCAAAGACCCGGCCAGCAATCGGCAAACCCGCCACGACCCCAGGTGCTTTGGCAATCCAGACTGCTTTATAGATATGATGCGCGATCTTCCCCAGCCCCATCGTGGTGCGATCGCCTCGACCAATATCTTCCTGTAACCAGCCCCGCAGCAGCGGATCTAAAACCACATCAGGGGGTAGCACCAGTTCTTTACCTCGCTTATTCCTGCACTTATCAGCCTACGACGATACTCTCACTGACGTCGATCAAGCAGGACTGGTCTGACGCTAAAGCCAACGAAAGTCACAGCCAGAAGCAGGGCTAACTCTGCACACCCAGAAAGATTTGTGTTACTATTAGCCCAGTGCTGAAAAACGCACTCAATCTAACAATAAACACCGTTAGGGATTCAAGGAGGTGATGCCCATGTCAGACAGTAGTAAACGCATGGGTCTCCAGGTTGAGGTAAGCCGGCTGTGCGCCGGGGCTGTTCACTAGGAACCAGTGCCAATCTCTCTGCAGATTGCCTGACCGATTGAAACTGGATTCTGGAGTTCCTCCCGGCAGTCTGGTTTCAACCTGAGACCCGCTAGACCGCCCCTACTCTCTGAAGGATTTTCCTTCCACGAGTAGGGGCGGATAGTTTTTTAAAGAGCAATTGATTTACCAAAACGCTATCTGCCCTCAAGCGGAGCACTAGCAATCGTCGTTATTGTCGGTTTTATCGCTGGTTTGAAGCTGACCATCGACTCACCAGACTTTCAACCAAGCAAAAGAAGCTCGTTGGCCGACTTCAAGCACAATTGTCCTGGTTATGGCCAGCTCAGCCGACGCCACGAACAACGAACTGTATGTCAACATCATGAGCCCTGGCGTCTGTCTTTCTCACCACGACTAGTTCCTCACAGCTGCATAGACACTGGCAGGATAGAACAGCACCACTTAATTCTCACCCGTCAGCT
>CALCPB010000047.1 GCA_937897665.1 uncultured Halomicronema sp.
GAGCCATATTGTAGAGATAGGCCAAATGCCTTTGCTGGAGAGCTCCTGGATGGATCGGAGATGCTTTTGAACGCCGCTTGGGCAGATATCAGTGCGTTGCTGGAGACGTCTGATGTCCGTTAACGCTGCACCGAGGCGCCGCGAGATGCCAGGGGCCGATCCGTGGCTGGCCGTGAACTATGCGTTGATCTGGCCTGGTTTGGGCCAGCTGTATAGTCGCCATTGGGTTAAGGGCAGCAGCCTTATGGCGATCGCCCTGGGCTTGTTGCTTTATGCCGTGTGGTCAATTTTTGCGGCCAACGGCAATACGGTGTGGGGATTTGGGGCGATCGCCGCCTTGATACTGCTCTATGCCTTCAACATTTTGGATGCCTATCGCGGCACGCAGCCCGGTTACGCCGCCCGCATTACGGTGCCCAAGGGCCGGTTAGATCCTTGGTATGCGGTCTTTTTATCGCAGATTTTGCCTGGCCTCGGCCATCTCTACACGCAGCAGGCGGCGATCGGGGGTGCCTTGCTAGTGCTGGGCATCGTCACTGCCTGGCTAGCCTCTCAGCTTCCTTGGCTGTTGCCCGTGCCACCGGCGATTTGGGCTTTCAGCTGTTATCACCTGTATTCAACCTTTCCCCATCGGGCGAAGCGCCAGTCGGGGGCGATCGCGGCCTTGATTTTGGGTCTGTTCTTAATGCGGCTGGGGTTAGGCCATGCGCCCCATTGGGTGCATGAGTCATTCATTCAGGGCATTGTCCCTAGCGACTCGATGACTCCAACGCTGCAGGTGGGCGATCGCCTGTTTGTCCGGCGCGATCAGCCCTATCAGCCGCGAGTCGGTGATGTCATCGTGTTTGAACCGCCGCCCGCTGTCGCGCAGCGATCGGCGGCGGCCGCGTCCACCCTCTTTGTTAAACGCCTGATTGGTTTACCCGGACAGCAGATCGCCGTGGCGCAGGGACAGATCTTGGTGGACGGGCAAGTGCTTGCGGAGCCCTACCAACCATCGCCGCCGACCTATCAGTGGGGGCCAGAACGCGTGCCCCCTGATAGCTACTTCGTGCTGGGTGATAACCGGGACTTCAGCGATGATTCGCATATTTGGGGCTATCTGCCCGCCGACAATCTGCTGGGCAAAGCCTACAAAATCTACTGGCCCCCCGAGCGGATTCGCCCATTTGAGTGAGCGTTCTGGCAAGGGCAGCGCCATTCTGACAGGGTGGCTAGACGACGGTTCCCCTTGGTAGAATGGAAACCGTTTGGAATTGGGCTGGGCTGGCTTTTCCCAGTGTGTTCAAGTCAATAGCGTGTTCAAGTCTCCGGTTGCTGGGGGCCGGTCAACAATCTCCAGCAGGTTTTTCATAGAAACCAGGGCCTTCAGATGGGATCGGTTTGATGTGGGATGGCTCCCATTACTGATCAGCTAGGCCAAGCCGTTTCACACTGTATTTTCTGACGATAGCGAGTCAAGATTGACCATGGCTGCAACTGACCCCAATGTCTGGCTCCGCCGCTTGCCGATCGCCACTGGCATCCTCGGCAGTTCACTCCTCATGGTCAACCGGTTGCTGACGCCCGCGCTGACCGAATCGCAAGCCCGGTCAGACGTGATGGGGGTGATTCTCTGTGCAGTGCTGGTGCTCACAGGGCTACTATGGCAGCGCGTGCAGCCGCGATCGCCCGATGCCGTTATCCTCGAAGGTGAGGCGGGATTTGAACTGGATGAGGCGCTGCCAGAGACGGTGCAAACCGAACTCGCCTGGGCCTCACACTTGCTGTTGACCAATACCGTGACGCGATCGCTGCTGGTGTATTACGACGGTCGGGTGCTGTTGCGACGGGGCGTGCTGGGGCCGACCGCTGAGGTGACACCGGGAGCCATCCTTAAACGAGTGTTGGCAAAAGGCAAAGCGGTTTACCTCGTAAATACGAAGCTATATCCGGGCTGGATGGAATTTGGCTACATGCCACCCAATACTCAGGGCTTGATTTGCCAACCGCTGGGCGATCGCGGCGCGTTGATGTTGGGCGCTAACGCCCCCCGCAGCTACACTCGGCAAGATGAAATCTGGGTCGCCGGTATTGCCGACAAGCTAGGCGAAACCTTAGATCGGGTTATGGCCGACGAGCCGTCAGCGCCGTCAGCGCTCACGTAACGTCCACGGGATAGAAACGTTATCCGTAGGGGGGGCAGTGCCCCCCTAGCCCAAGGTCTCCAAGAGCTGTCGCTTAGCCGTTTGTAGCGCCTCGGGCAACTTGCTGGCATCCCGTCCACCGGCCTGCGCCAAATTCGGTCGGCCGCCGCCGCCGCCGCCGCACAGTTTGGCGATCTCGCCGATGAATTTGCCCGCCTGTAGCTTGTGCTCAATCACCGCCGGGCTAAAGGCTGCCACCAGGCTCACCTTGCCCGCTTCCGGCACCGAGCCCAGAACGACGGCCCCTTCACCGAGTTTTTGCAGCAATCGTTCGGCCGCGGTTTTGAGGGCTTCAGGGGCCACTCCCGCCATTTCTGCGACGAGAACTTGCACGGTGCCAACCGTTTCGGCCTGATCGACCAGCTGATCCGACTTAACGACGGCTAGCTCCGACTTCAGCGTTTCCAGCGCCTTTTGGGCCGACTTCAGTTCCGCCTGCAGGCTAGTGATGCGCTCGGGCACCGCCTCGGGTTTAACCTTGAAGCGATCTGACAAATCTTTGACGACCGCCTCGCGCACGTTGAGATAGTCAAGCACGGCGGGGCCAGCGACCGCCTCAATGCGCCGAATGCCCGCAGCGACGCCCGTTTCAGAGATGATTTTGAACAGGCCGATTTCCGCTGTGTTGCCGCCGTGGGTGCCGCCACACAGCTCCATCGAGACGCCGGGAAAGTCAATGACGCGCACCTCTGCACCGTACTTTTCGCCAAACATTGCCACCGCGCCCCGTTGCTTAGCCTCATCAATGGGCATCACCGCCACAGTTGCGGCATGACCTTCTGCAATCCACGTATTCACCTGGTCTTCGACCTGCTGCACTTCCTCTGTCGTCAGTGCGTGAGAGCAGTTGAAGTCAAACCGCAGGCGATCAAAGTCCACCAGAGAACCGGCTTGAGAAATGCCATCGTCCACCAGTTTCTTGAGCGCCGCCTGCAGTAGGTGAGTCGCGGTGTGGTTCGCCATGGCGCGGCGGCGACAGGCCCGGTCGATTTGAGCCGTGACGCGATCGCCCACCGTCACCGTGCCCCGCTCGACTCGACCGATATGCAAAAAGAAATCCTGCTCTTGGCGCACGTCCTCAACTCGAAAGACAAAGTCTTCGCCCAACAGATAGCCGCGATCGCCGAATTGCACACCGGATTCGGCAAAAAACGGTGTCTGATCCATCACGATTTGTCCAGCGGTGCCCGCCGCTGCCGTTTCCGCCGCTGCCCCCGCCACCAAAATGGCTTCGACCTGACTCACACTCACCGGCTCCGTGTAGCCCAAAAAGGCCGTGGCTCCCACCCGCTTCGCCAGGCCATCCAAGCTGCTGAGCGCGGTCAGGTCAATTGTTTCGTGGGCATCTTTCGAGCGCTGCCGTTGCTGCTCCATGGCCGCTTCAAAACCGGCGATATCCACTGTCAAGCCGTTTTCCTCGGCGATTTCTTGCGTCAGCTCGAGGGGAAAGCCGTGGGTGTCGTAGAGGACAAAGGCATCCGCGCCAGCAATTTGCTTAGTTTCCTTCGCTAAGATATCGGCCAGCAGCTTTTCGCCCTGTTCTAGCGTTTCTAAAAATCGGGTTTCTTCCCGCGCTAGTTCGGCCATGATGACTGACTCGCGCTCGCGCACGTTGGCATACACCGCCTCTGTCAGGGCGATCGCCGTGGCCGCCACCAGATTAATAAAGTTACCTTCAATGCCCAGCAGCCGACCGTGGCGTACCACCCGCCGAATCAGTCGCCGCAGCACATAGCCCCGCCCCACCTTCGACGCTGTAATTCCATCGGCAATCATGTGCACCACCGCCCGCACGTGATCGCCAATCACTTTGAGCGACACCTGGGTTTTGTCATCACCGTCGGCGTAGTTCAACCCGGCCAGGTGGGCTGCCGTCTCAATGATGGGGAAGATCAGGTCAGTTTCGTAATTGTTGGGCTTTTGCTGCAGAATTTGCGCCATCCGCTCTAGGCCCAGCCCGGTGTCAATATTCTGCTTCTGCAGCGGCGTCAGCTGCTCATCCGCATCCCGGTTGTACTGCATAAAGACTAGGTTATAAAACTCGATAAACCGAGTGTCATCTTCCAAGTCGATCGCATCATCGCCCCGCTCTGGGTGAAAGTCATAGTAAATCTCGGAACAGGGGCCGCAGGGG
>CALCPB010000048.1 GCA_937897665.1 uncultured Halomicronema sp.
ACAATTAACCGACGGTAGGCTGGTCGATGATCGGATCGGTATGGTGTTCGCGCTCTCCCCAGTTAGCAGTCTCTTTGGCGTCACCGGCCGCAGCACAATTCAGATGCCGGTTGTGCTCATGGGTGGCGATACTGACATGGCGACTCCCGTTGCCTTAGAACAGCTGATTGCTTTTAAGGGGCTGACAACTCCGGAGCGCTATCTATATCTGGCCGAAAACATTTCTCATTCCCCCGAACTGACTCGACTGGTCTTAGATGTCACCAGCTCTAGCAGCAACATCGTCGAGCTGTTTGATGAAAATGCCGACCTGTTCTCTAGTCTCATGGTGTCTTTAGTCATTGCCCACGGGAAATTCCACTTGCTCAATGATGAGTCATATCGCCCCTATCTCACCGCCGCCTACACTGAGGCAGCGAGTGTAGAGCCGCTCAACCTTTATCTACTGCGATCTGTGCCAGACGGGTTTTAAGCCGTAGCCCCCTCCTTCCGCAGGAATACTCACAGCCTGTGAGGTGTTTGAAAACCGTGAAGCGTCTCCTGGGCCAACAGCTTGGCGAGGCTATTCACGGTTTCGTCGTGCTCTCGGATTCGCCCCCTTAATCGTTCTCGGGGTGTTCAGCGTTGGCAGCGCCAGGGAGAACAGAGAGGCGATCGAGAATTTCGGGCAGCGGGGTCTGCTGCAAGGCGGTTAAAGGATGGGCGTCAATCACCTCGTCCCAGAAAGGCAGTTGGCAAACAGCAGATTCGAGCAAAATTCTAGGCTCAGAAGATATCCACAAGGGGTTCTGAGTCAATGTACTGCCCCCTCAATTTATGAGACGGCAAACAGAATTGTTGCGAGGCTATTTTGATTTTCGAACTTTCAGGCAAGAACCGTAACGGAATTTTGCAGGATTAATACTACTCGACGCCTTTGATAAATCCTGAGAACGCCATCGGAAAATTGTCCCTTGGCGGTTGTATCTAAGGGCAGCATGACCAGCAACCCGGTTATTGCCATCCGACTCGGATTCTCCTGCAACCATGAAATTGCTGCCGCGCGATCGCTTTTCCATCCAAACTCATCAGCCGCGATCGGTGATTGTCAAAACCCTAGAACCTCACATCGAAGCGCCTCGGCTGCGATGGGGATTCTCTCGCGAACATGCTTCTTACACCGGTACGCTGTCTGATTCGGGCTTCGAGATTCGCCGCATTATTCACTACCGCAACTCCTCTTTGCCTCAGATTCGCGGTCGGTTTGAATCGGAGTCTCAAGGCACAACGGTTCATATCACAATGGGCTTACACCCGCTCGTTTTAGTCTTCTTAGGGGTTTGGGGCTCGATTTGGTACAGCCTCACCATCCCCATCGCCCTATCGGGAGCGCTCACCGGGGATGTGCAACCAGAAATCCTGGTATTTTTAGGGGCTCCGTTAGCCGTGCTCCTCATCTTTTGGGGAGGCTTTTGGTCTGAAGCCCAGCGCAGTCGGCGCGACCTCACCCAAATTCTGCAGGGGGTTCCCCTGTCACCGTCTACGTCCAGCTTGACCGGGGGGCGCACCCTGAAGCGTATTGCCTGGGCGATCACCACGATTACGCTCGTGGTATTGGTGCAGCAACAGTTTTTAACGCCAGACAGCTCACTGCAATCACAGACGACGACTGTCTGCACGGAAAGTCCGGCCCCCTCGCCCTATTGCGATTTTTTCCCAGTGCAAACGTTCACCGATCACCCCGCCGCCACCCAGATTGCCCTGAGCCCCGATGGTCAAACGCTAGTCAGCGGTGGCTCCGACAAAACCATTCGAGTCTGGGATTTAACCACCGGTACGTTGAAGCAAACGTGGCCGAGTGATTCGGGCCTGATTACGGCGCTGGCGATCGCCCCAGATAATCACACGGTCATCAGTGGGGCGGGCGATCGCATGGTGCGCATCTGGGATACGGCTACTCCCAATCAGTCGCCGCAAATGCTCCAGGGTCATACCACCCATGACCTCGGTTTAGTGAGGGTGACCACCGACAACACCACTATTGTGAGTGGCGGCTACGGCGAGGTAAACCGGTGGAACCGGCAGACAGGAGACCTGGAAGCGACCCTACCCGCAACAGGCTCCACCGAGTTCCAAATTGGGCCGGTGACCGTTCACAATAGCCCCCCTTACTTTCGCCTTTTAGATATCAGTGCTGATGGCCAAAAGCTGTTAGTCGATACCAGAAGTCGGTTGCAGATTTGGGATTGGGACACAAACGAGCAAACGGAGTTACCCCGCCAGTGGTTCACTCATCTCACCTCGGCTCACTTCAGCCCCGATGCTCAAACCGTGGTCACAACCTCCTATACCCAGCCCAATGTGCATCTCAAAGTCTGGAACCCAGCCACCGGTGAGCTGCAGGCCAAGATTCTTTTATCGAGTGCGCGGGAAAGTTGGGGCTACGGCGATCGCCTGGCGCTGACGAATGATTTGGTGATGGTCAGCACGGCGGACGGGCTCAAAATTTGGGATTTGCAGACTGCGGAGCTAGTCGCTGTGTTAGAACAAGCGCCCATTTCCCAACTGACCATAAGCCTGGATGGTCGCCAACTGATAGGCCTTGCCGATGATGGCGCTGGCAAAACTCAAATTCAGATCTGGCAGCGTCCGTAGCTCACCCAAACCAAAAGCGCTCTCCAATTGGAGGGCGCTCTTTAAAATCAAGCTCAGCTTTGCTGAACTGCGGTGACCTACGTCAATGCTTTCAGCAGCTTGAGGAGTTTCTCAGACCAGAACCGAAACATTAAGTTCTGGTCTGAGCTCAAAAGCCTGCGAGATCCCTTACTTGAGCGTGGCCGCGACCTCAGTGCTGAGAGGTTCCAATACCCCAGAGGGCATCATTGCTGCCATGAATTCATCTCTTATTGCAGCAACGCCATTCAATCTTTTCGTGAAGCGATCGCTGTATTGTGAGAGAGCTCCCGTTAGTATAAAAAGCACGCATTGGGCCGAAGATTTCCTCAGCTTCAGCAAACGTAGGTTTGAAACGAACCTACGTTGTTTCGTTCGCTTAACTGCCCTAAATAGTTTGCGGTCTTATCCTCATCAGACTGACACTCCCATATAGTTACGGCCCAAATCACGCTTTGCTCAAAGCGATTAGCTCTACCATTAGTTGAGTTTGTAACTATGCTGCGATTTAAATCCGCGATATCACTGAGTCTTGTCCTGGGAACGTTGGTTTGGATACGTCCTGTACAGGCCCAATCGATCATAACCGATCCAAATGGAACGCAAACAATCGTTGCCCCCAACGGCGATCGCTATGACATTAGTGGCGGCAATCTCTCGGGAGATGGCGCCAATCTATTCCATAGCTTTGAGCAGTTTGGGTTAAGTCAAAACGAGATTGCCAACTTTCTCAGTCATCCGGATATTCAATATATTTTGGGTCGGGTGGGCGGCGGTGACCCCTCAGTCATTAATGGCCTGATCCAGGTGAGTGGTAGCAATGCCAATCTTTATTTGATGAACCCAGCCGGGGTCATATTTGGCCCTGAGGCAACGCTGAATGTACCGGCCGACTTCATGGTGACGACGGCGAATGAAATTGGCCTCGGCGATGGCTGGTTTAGTGCTGTGGGTGAGAACGACTACGCCAGCCTGATGGGGGATCCCAATGCCCTACTCTTTAGTACGACGCAGCCGGGCAGTATTGTCAATGCTGGGAATCTGGCAGTGGGTGACGGGCAGAACTTGAGCGTGATCGGTGGCACCGTGGTGAATACCGGAACGCTCTCAGCAGCGGGCGATGGCAATGTGACCGTGGCCGCCATCCCAGGACAACGGCGGGTGCTGATTAGTCATCCCGATATGTTGCTGAGTCTAGAACTGTATGAGGTCGAGGTTGAGGCCAATGGGCTAGCCAGTGCCCTATTACTCTCTGAGTTGTTGACGGGCGGTAATGTCACCGTGGCGACCGGCGTTGAGGTCGATGAGTCGGGGCGCACCTGGCTGCAGGGCACTGAAGTGAGCCCCGGCGATGTGGCGATCGCCGGCAATGTCGCCGGTGGACAAGTCCAATTAGCCGCCGCTAACCGGGTGACGGTGGTGGGCAATAGCGAAAAACTGATTACCACCCATGATGGGGAACACAGTGCGCCCATCGTGACCCGGTTTAGTGCTGATGGTACCGATGCGGCACACCTGGTGTTTCTCGATACGACGGTGCCAGACTATACCCGACTGTTGTTTGGCGCGGCAGACGGCACTACTACCGTGGCCATTCCGGTGAGTGAATATGGCATCGCACGGGTGACGGAAGTATTGACCCAGGTCGAGGCCGTCGATGCGGTACAT
>CALCPB010000049.1 GCA_937897665.1 uncultured Halomicronema sp.
ACCGTTGGCTACCTCATCGCCAATATCAACCGTCAGCGCGGTGATCTGACCATCGACCCGCGATCGCAGCGCCACCTGCTGCACCGGTTCTGTGCTGCCGGTATAGGTGGGTTCCCCCGCTAACGTGCCCGCCTCAGCGGTGGTGGCAGCGATGGCCACAATCTCGTCGGCTCGGGCGGCGCGATCAGGCCCGCCCCCTGTTTGTTGCCCGAGAGTACAGCTCGACAGGCTGAAACAAACCGCTGCCAGACCCAGGCTTAAGGATTGCCGCCAGGATGGGCTGAAACGATGCCAAGACGGCGGGTAGTGATCGATCGCCATAAAACTTGAGCCCAGGAGAAGTGCAGTCTAAGCGGTCTCTCAAGCGATGATTGAACAGGATGCGCAACTTCCGATTCCGAATTTGAATCGGTTTATTTCAAACCTCTCAAATTTTCTTCAGCGTAGCGCTAAACGTCTGTAGCTGGAGAATAATCCTGCCCGCTCTATGTGACCGGCTCAACGATCGCGGGGCCGTTGCCATTTTGCGCGCGCGATCGCCCGACGCACTGGGGCAGAATACACTAGTCGGCAAGCCCCGTATCTGTACCTATGCCCATGAATGCTCTCCTAGAGCGGCTTCAGACGTTCCGCAAAAAATACCTGAGCAGTGGGAGACGGGTGTCTCCGCAGGCGCTGAAGCATATGGGCGATAGTCTGTTAGAGGAGGCGACCCCTGGCAATAGCTTCAAGGTGCTGACAATTGGGGCCTGCATGATTGCCACCTTTGGCCTACTGGCTAACAGCGCTGCCGTCATCATTGGGGCGATGCTGATTGCGCCGCTGATGCTGCCGATTCGGGGCTTGGCCTTCGGCATTTTAGAAGCCGAGCAGCCGCTGATTCGCACTAGCCTACGCGCCATTGTCATTGGTACCACCTTAGCGATCGGCATTTCCTTTCTGCTGGGGCGTGCCGTTAACTTGTCTGACTATGGCAGCGAAGTGTGGGGCCGTACCCAGCCCACCCTGCTGGATTTAGGCATCGCCGTCACTGCTGGTGCCCTGGCCGGATTCGCCAAAATCGAAGCCAAGCTCTCAAGTTCTCTGGCTGGCACGGCGATCGCCGTTGCCTTGATGCCGCCGCTGTGTGTCGTGGGGCTGTGGCTCGCCAAATTTGAACTGCAAACGGCGGCGGGGGCCATGCTGCTCTATGTCACTAACCTGCTGGGCATTACCCTGGCTTGTATGTTGGTCTTCCTCTGGGCCGGCTATTCACCCTTTGGGCGGGCGACGCGTCCGGTGGGCCTAACCCTGGCCCTGACCAGTTTGCTGGTGTTTCCCCTGGGGGTGACGTCTTACCAGCTGATTCGCCAAGATCGGCTGGAATCAAATTTGGAACGGGCGCTCTTGGATAAGACGGTCACCTTTCAACGGGTACGATTGGTGTCGCTAGAAACGGATTGGTATGTTGACCCGCCCATTGTCACGCTGACGGTGTATGCCAATGAACCGGTCACCCCTGTGCAGGTCGGTCTGCTTGAAGAATTTGTCGAGCGCGAGATGAGGCGACCCTATCAGCTAATTTTTGAAGTCAGCCAGCTCGATGAAGTGACCAGTACGCCGGGTCGACTGATGCAAGAGAGCGGCTCCTCTGGTAACCCGCCCAACTGGCAAGAAAATTAGCGGTTAGCGTTAATCGAACTCTGGGAAGTATGCTGGAGCGGCGATACAGCGACTTATCTATATCCACAGAAACCCAAAGAATATGGGGGACGCGCTATTCATTGCGCGGATCTGCCCGCCAAATGACGGCTAGCGTGTTGGCATCGCCATCGCCAAAGCCAATAATTGAGGCAAAGAGTTGGGGCACACCTTCCAGCGACATTTGCACCAACAGGGCATCACAATATTCCCCCGCGTCCTCAACTTCGGTGCCGTAAAACTGAGACAGACGAGGCGGCGCATCATTAGCATTCAGGGTGACAATTAGCGCATCAGCGGCGGCTTCTGCCGGCACCACTCCAGCGTCTGGATCGAGTTCCGATAGGAAACAGCTCTGATCAATATCTGGTGGCCAGTTACCGGCCAGAAAATCGGCGGCGATACCAGGCTGGTCGTTAAGGGCACCGGTCATATCGTCAACGACGTTGCGACGACCTCTGTCAATTAGTTCGGTCTGCTGGTCAGGACTAAAGGCCAGCGCTTCTACCGGTGGCTCATCTGTTGTCGTGGCTGAAGTATCAGCCGCATCCTCAGAATCGCTGGCAGAACCTGAAGGGGTCGGCGCGGCGGCCTCAAATGTTTCTAGGGTTGTACAGTTGGTTGCGTTGTAGTCAACAGGAACGGTGACCACGTAAATCTGAGGGGCATCAGCTTCGGGAAAGTCATAGTTTTTGACCAGCTCTAGAGCGCGATCGTTAAAATTTTCGTAGCCAGTCGAGCGTAAAGGGTGGGGCTCACCGCTGAGACTGCCGTCGGGCTGCACGATCACTCCCCACTTCGCATTTCTGGGGGGCAGTGGCAGACAAATGGCGAGCGCATATTCCACTTCGGGCTCAAAATCGGCGAGTTCGGTGGCCTCTAAATCTCCCTCCGGCAAATTAAGCTCACCTGCTTCTTGCAGGGCTTTGAGCCAGTCAACTTGAGCCGTGGCAGCCTCTCGGGGGGTGGGCAGGTCTGGTCCGACGTAGGCTTCTAAGACGGTGAAATTATCGCTGGGGATGCGGTCGACCTCAGGGGGCCATTCGCAGTCGTCGGTGTCGTAGTCAACCGCCACTTCCGCTAGGTAGGCTTGAGGCCCCGCCGCCTCAGGAAAATCGTGGGCAGCAATCAGCGCTTTGGCAGCGTCATTAAAGTTGCGATAGCCCGTTTGCTGCAAAAAGGGTTGATAGTCGTCTAGCTCACCCTCGGCATCAACTAAAACGAGTACTTCGGCCGTCGTGGGGGCGCTGGGCAGGCAGATGTTGGCGGCGTAAGGTACCGGGTCGAGCGAGGAGAGGGGCTGAATCTCTAGATTGGTAAAGGCGGCACCGCGATCGCTAAAGCTCTCTAACCAACTACTGCGTAGCTGCTCGGCCTCCTCTGCCGTCACGGTTACCCCGTTGTAATTACCAAAGCCCTCAATGTATTCCTCAAACGGGTCGGTGGGGGTATCGGCAACTGGAACCTCGACAGAGGGGGTATCAGGGTTGGGGTTTTGAACCGAATCGACCGTCGATAAATCGGGGACAGTAGGCTGCCCTGACCGGGGCGATCGGCCGCTCGACTGCGACGGGGAAGTCGGACTTTGCCGCTGACTGGTATTTGACTGCGTGCTGCTCGCTGAACGTGCTGCTGTCGCTGGTGTTGCTGCTGCGCTACTCCGGGCCGGAGCTGTTTTGACTGTGCCAGAATTAGCCGGGGCGGCCACGGGTTGACGCGATTGCGGCGCTTCGATCTTCGTAATCGCAATACCATCTTCCTCCGGATCGGGAGGGGGCAAGAGATCGTCTTCAGAAGGGCCGACCGGAGCAAAGAGTACCAACCCATGCAAACCAATAGACGCCAACAGCATCGGCGGCAGTAGCCAACGCCAGTACTGCAAGGACTTGGCGTTAGCAGGGGGGGGAGCGTCGAGAGAGCGGCTGTCTTAAGGCATGGCGGGGGCAGCAGAGGTGAGGGGTTAGAACGTTGATGACAGGGGAGGCAACAATCGAATGAGCAAAAGCTTACTGAGGCGGCGTCTCCCAAACGACGAAAAGCGTCCAGTCCTTAAGTGCGACCAGACTGAAGGTCATGAACGATTCGCCGGTACCCGTCAAGGCCGCAAAATATTGCTCGCCGCAAAATGCGTCTAGCTCATTGAATGTCATGCCGCTAGACGCAAAGGTCTCTTGCAAAACCGCTAAGACTTCACTCGGTGCCAGTTCTAGCCAGCGGACATCCCGCGCCTCGGCAACGGCCTCTCCAGTCGCCGGATCAATAAAGCAAGCAGCATGCTCTGGCTGCTCAAACAGATTGACTTCTGAAAAGTCCACTTCTGCCGATTGATCCAACAAAGATGAATTGTCAGCATCAGCCAGCACAACATCGTTAGAGGATTCCAGAGCCAACGATGGCCTTTGCAGACTCACACCGCCAAACAGCAGTGGCAGTAACAGCCACTGCCACTGCCGAGTGGGGCTGGGTTGGTGAGGCGTTGAAACGGTTGGGGGGCAACTGTCTGGCAGCATGGGGGCGACGAAGGTGAGTGATTAAATCGTTGACGTCAGGAAGCAAAAATCGGCTCAACACCAGTTTACTGGGGGGGCGTCTCCCAAATAACCAGGAGCGTTGAGCCCTTAAGCTGGGCTAGGCTAAAGGTCATAAATGATTCACCCGCAGCGGTGAAAGCTTCAAAAAAACGCTCGCCGCAGCGCGGGTCTCGCTCAGTGAACGTAATGCCACTGGAGGCATAGGAGTCTTGCAACACAGCATAGACGTCACTCGGTTCCAGCTCTAGCCAGCGGGCATCCCGCGCCTCGGGAACAGCACCTCCAGCCGGAGCAAGAAAACAAACAGCGTTACCCGGTTGTCGAAAAAACCTAGCTTCTGGTAGTCCCACAGCGGCTGTCTGGTCAGTCACGGGCAGGTTGGCAATCCCGTCGATAAAGACATTTCTCGACGGCCCTGGGTCGAAGGGCGGCG
>CALCPB010000050.1 GCA_937897665.1 uncultured Halomicronema sp.
GGAAGTCGAAGACTACGATCGCTATTTTCAAATTCGTCATGTCCACACTGAGCAGTCGGCCCTCTGTCTGGTTAAGGGACTGCTACTGACCTGCCAGAAATTCTTCGAAATCGACAGGCAAACGCCTTGGTTAGATGCCCATCAGGTCAAGCAACAACAGCAAGGGTTTATCAGCTACATCGAATTACTCCAGAGAACGTTTGATTTAGACACCGATCGCTCAGAAGCAGACCCCACCACAGCCCCCCACAAAACCGAACTACCATGACTGTTATTCAAGGCCAAACCCTCTGGCGGGGCTTTCACTGGGCCTTTTTTATCAATGTTCAGGGCTTGATTATTTGCCTGCGACGATTTGAAGCCCAGCTCGCCTTAGGCCAGCTTGACCAGGCTCAAACCGAACTCCAAACCGCGACTGAATCTGATGTCTTGGGAACAC
This sequence comes from uncultured Halomicronema sp., assembly GCA_937897665.1. GTDB lineage: Bacteria > Cyanobacteriota > Cyanobacteriia > Phormidesmidales > Phormidesmidaceae > Halomicronema. Next base: position 440 of record CALCPB010000050.1, read on the forward strand.
GCAGCACTCATGCAGATTTGGAAACGCCTGCGGCCCATCTTTGAGCAACTGCCAGTTTCCCTGCACCCGCAGCATCAAGAATTTGTGAATGCTTATGTATCCTTAGCCACCGCCCACCGGGCTGTCTGTGAAAAATTTGGCGGCAATGAAGGCGGTAGTCTGCGCTTTGAAGGCGGTTGTGCCGTCGAAACCCTCGATCGCTTTAGTGCCAGCCGCCGCTCCCTCATTGATCCTCATCACCCAGAGTCACCAGGCTGCCCTGTCCAGTTTTAACCTTTAGCGTCTTGACGCTGGGGGTGAGCACTCGCTTAAAGGGCAGAAAGTTGGCAGGTTTGGCAAATGCCATAAACCGTGAATTGGCAGTCTCGTAGCAAAAAGCCGTGCTCTAGGGTTTCTTGCCGACTGGCCTTGGTTACCCGATGATCTTCAAACTCATGAACTTCGCCACACTGCACACAAACCAAATGGTGATGCTGCTTGGCCAGAGATGTCTTCAATTCATAGTATTTTCGTTCCTCGGCCAATTCTACTTCTCTCATAATTCCCAAATCAACCATCATGTGGAGAGCTCGATAAATCGTCGAGTAGCTAATCTTCCCGCCTTTAGTCGTAACTTGATAATGGATATCCTCTGCACTGAGGTGTTCGCCGTCAGGTGTCATGACAAATAAATCAAGAATCTTTTTTCGTGGGCCGGTCAATCGCAGACCTTCTCGGTTGAGACGCGATCGCAGAATGTCATGTTGATCAGCTAAACTTGCTTCAAGATTATTTGATTCCATGAGAAGGCTACCTAAAAAGGAGTAGGCAAAGAATGGCAGAAATTTCTTGCGACCATCAGCTAAGATCAGGTGCAACTGTTGAAAGCTATTTCTAATAAGCAACGCCTTTTGTTAAGGATATTTTGTTTTGGTGTACTTCATTACTTAATTTAGATATTTGCTGTTCTCAACGATACTCAACTAAATCAGACTGAACCTGTACCCTCATTGAGAGCCTAAATTATTAAGGCAGCAAAGTTTTGATAAATTGAGTGACGAATCATGTCTGCTATTAAATCTCTCCAGCAAGTCTATGGCGAAGTCGAAAACAATCCGATTTTGCTAGAAAAAACGGTTACAGCGCCTGTCATAGAAGGGCTTGGCATCCTATATGCCAGCTTTTTAGCTCTCTACTTACAATATCAGAAACATCATTTTGTCGTAGAAGGCTCCGAGTATCACATGCTTCATGACTATTTTTTAGAAAGTTCGGAGGCAGCAGAAAAGCATGCTCATGACATTGGTGAAAGAATGCACGGACTGGGCGGTGTCCCGGCAACATCCTTCATTCAGTTGTCGGCACTTTGCTGCTTTACGCCAGTAGTAGATGATGTTTTTCGCTGTAGCGAAATGATTCAGCAGGACTTGCAGGCGGAACAATCACTCATCGAAATAATTCGTCGTCAAGCCTCTCAAGTGGAAAGCCTGGGCGATCGCGCAACTCGTCTTCTTTATGAGCAAATTTTACTGAAGACTGAGGAGCGAGCTTACCACCTAGAACACTTCTTAAACCGCGATAGTTTGAAAGTAGGTTGGTAAACAATGACCGATTGATGTCATCTTTGAAAATGGGAGGGCAACTTCATAGTTAGGTACGGAAAATGTTGCCCTTCACTTAAGTATGTTTTCTCCGCTTCTGGATCTAAAAAGTCTTGTTGGAGTCGACTAGGAACGATGATATTGAGCTAGTTTGACTCGAAAAACACGGTCAGGCAACCGCTTGCACTTGCCAACAGCGCTGCAAATGGTCGATTTGTGACTGCTGAGGGGCGGCAAACGCTTGGACGACACTCCACAACTGAATGGCGGCAGTGGCGTGGCTGACTTGCACCCGCAGTGCCTGACCGTGCTTGCACTGACATGGCACCGAGAGCTCTTGCAAGTGAAAATAGACATCCCAACGGGCGATGCGATCGATCTCGATCTCAAGATTCAAGCAGCCGCCCGAAAAAGACGAATCGCTGGAGTCAGAAAATTCCATAACAGTTACTCAATAATGAAGAGCGACAGCAGACGAAGCAAGTTATCGCTTTATTGATAAAAATTCCCAAAAAGAAACGATTACTCACCCTCAAGGCTTGGCAGAAAACGTTGCCTTCAAGTCTTGAGGGTTAAGTTTCAGAGAAATTTTCATCCTGGCGATTGGGCCAGAAACACTCTTTAGCAGTCTTGGTTATTGATATCATTAAGTCACTCAATACTAATGGTTAATGCAATGCAATGTCAATAAACGAAGCACTCCGTAATGTGATGATAATGCTGACCTCCTGTCTTGAGGGGGCAGTTTCGTTGATTCTGGAGAGCCGTAAGTCTTATCTCTCAACCAGACAGTAAAAACTTGGGCAGGAGAGGCAAGATTTTGTAGCCTTCCGCCTTGGGGTAAATTTATTGCCAGGTTGATTTCACAACAAATCAGAATTGTTCTCAATAATACAATATTAAAAGACGTCTCAGCCGCTCAGGTTTGCGCTTCTGGTTAGTCACCCTTTAGGGCAAGGGTTTAGCGGTCGGTGGCGATGCACCCTTAAAGTGGTTTACTTGACATCAGATCTCAGTAACTTTATTTTCGACGAGGCATCTGTGTTGATCAGGCCAGATGGCGCTCTTCAACCGCTTCAGCTCTATCCCTGGTGATTCGCATGTCTATTGTTCAAGTCTTCCGAGCGGGCGGTGTCGTGATGATACCGCTACTGCTATTTTCAATTGCCGCGATCGCCCTCTCCATTGAGCGCGCGCTCTTTTGGTATCGGATTAGCCGCCATCAGCGATCGGTGATTCGGGATTTTTTGCGTGTTTATCGGTCTGACAGTCTGACCGCAGCCGAGCGCCTGCAGCAGCACAGCACGCTCCCGATCGCTCGCGTCTTTTTAGAAGCTTTGGAGCTAGACGGAGAGCCTCCCAGTCAGTTTCGTCTCGCGTTAGAAGGGGCAGCACAGGCAGAACTGCCCTTTCTCAGACGATTTAACACCGTGTTTCAAACGATTGTGGCCGTGTCGCCCCTCCTCGGACTGCTAGGAACGATTTTGGGTCTCATTCGGTCGTTTGCCACGATTCGGTTGGGCGAGGTCGGCGCTAATGCTACGGCCGTGACGGGCGGTATTAGCGAGGCGCTGGTTTCGACGGCAGCCGGTATGGTGGTTGCCATTTTTACTTTGGTGGCGGCCAATCTGTTTCGCGGGCTATACAAACGGCAGGTGTCGATGTTGCAGGAGTACAGCAGCCAGCTAGAGGTGCTCTACGGGCGTCATTACTATGCCAAGCAGAAATCTCAGCCGACGTCGGAGGAATCCTATGCACATTAGAGAAGATGATGCCGAAGACGCCATGGAAGTCAATATTCTGCCGCTCATCGACGTTATTTTTGCCATTCTGGCCTTTTTTATCTTGTCTTCGCTCTATCTGACGCAATCGGAAGGGTTGCCGGTAAACCTACCTGATGCTGACACCGCGATTGAACAAGAGCAGGCCGATTTTACCGTGACCCTACAACCCGATGGGGCGATCGCCTTGGATCAGCAAGCCATTACCCTCGAAACCCTGCGGGCCGCGATCGAGCAATCTTTGGCCGTCGGTCAAACTGCCACCATTACGATTAGAGCGGATGAGCAGGTGTATCACGGTGATGTGATTGATGTCATGGATGAACTGCGCACGATTGAAGGGGCAACGCTGGGCATTGCGACGGAACCAGAATGATGGGCAGAGGGTTGGGGATTCAGAGTTTAATTTCAGTTGGCGTTCAGCAGGAAAACGAGACGATTCCCCTCCGAGGAGGGAATTTGCGCCTGAAACCGCACTATCGATGTCTGTCCACTCTTATCCCGAATTCAAGTGTTTAGGGTTCAGGTGTTCCTCGTGAGTGGTAAGTCGCCCCTCTAATGCCTTCTCCCTAGCACCTGATACCCTCCAGCTTCTTCACTGTTCCCTTGGCCGACTAGCCTTCTCCCAACCGGCCATCTTCCATATGCAGAACGCGATCTGCGATGTCGAGAATGCGGCTATCGTGGGTGACGAGCAACACTGTGCAGCCCTCTTCGCGGGCCAGCTTTTGAATGATTTCGACCACGTTGCGACCAGCCTGACTATCTAAAGATGAAGTGGGCTCGTCGGCTAGCAAGAGTTGAGGTTGATTGACCAGGGCGCGGGCGATCGCCACGCGCTGTTTTTGCCCGCCGGATAGGTTTTCAGGATAGGCGTCTACTTTATCGGCCAGCCCCACCGCAGCGAGTATGGCTTCGGCGCGATCGCGATAGTCGGCTTTAGGAATCTGCGGGTGCAGTCTCAGGGACGTGCTGACGTTTTCCCACGCGGTGAGGCAGGCCAGCAAATTGTGATGCTGAAAGATAAAGCCGATTTGGTTGCGGGTACGAATTAAGGCGGCACGGCGTGATCGGTGCAGTGCCTGGTTTAACACAGTGAGGCTGCCAGCCTGCACGGTTCGCAAGGCCCCGATCAGAGTCAGCAGGGTGGTTTTGCCACTGCCAGA
>CALCPB010000051.1 GCA_937897665.1 uncultured Halomicronema sp.
AGTAGTGCGATCGCGGCTGACGGCAAGCCATTGTTATAGCTTTTTCCGGCTGCTGTCAGAAATCGCTCTCAAGTCCGAATTTTTGTCCCCATCGATGAGTCGCTAGCGTGCATTTTCCCCAGATTGATCATCAACACCCGCTGCGATACTGGGCCGCCATGCGCCCAGCGGTGACGTTAAGCCATCAACGGCAAGAGAGGCCAATCATTCGGCCCAAGTCTCTGCCTCCGCTAACCGGGCTAGAGATTCGGCCAAGCCTAAAAATTTCACCATTCGCAGTTGCTTAAAGGGTATGGAGCGATCGCTAATTGACGTGTTGTGGGTGCTGATCAGCGCCAGCTTGGTCTTTCTGATGCAGGCGGGCTTTTTGTGTCTCGAGGCTGGATCAACCCGGAGCAAAAACACGATTAACGTCGTAATCAAAAACATTTCCGACTTTGGGATCTCGGTGCTGTGTTTTTGGCTGTTTGGCTATGCGTTGATGTTTGGCGATACCCATCATGGCTGGCTGGGGATCACGGGGCTCGCCCCCGAGGTCGGGCAGGGTGAGACCTGGCTGGTCGTGTTTTTCTTGTTTCAGGCGATGTTTTGCAGCACGGCAGTCACGATCGTTTCAGGAGCGGTGGCTGAGCGCATGCGATTTGGCATTTACCTGGCGGTTTCGCTGCTGGTGTCTGGCCTGATTTACCCCATCTTTGGTCACTGGGCTTGGAATGGCCTTGATGGCGGTGCGAGTCATGGCTGGTTAGGCCAACTCGGATTCGTGGATTTTGCCGGTTCAACGGTGGTGCATAGCATTGGCGGCTGGGTGGCGTTAGCCGCCGCGATTTTGGTCGGCCCCCGCATCGGCCGCTTTTCTCGCAAGCGGCGACGGCCCCTGTTGGTGGGCTATGACTTGCCCCTGGCACTGCTCGGCACGTTGCTGCTGTGGTTGGGCTGGTTTGGCTTTAACGGCGGCAGTGTATTGGCCTTAAATGAGCAGGTACCCGGCATCATCTCGAACACCGTGTTGGCAGGCGCCGCCGGGTTAGTCACCCCGATCGCTCTGAGCTTGGTGCAGCAACAAAAGCTTCGCGTAAATGCCGTGATGAACGGTTCCCTGGCCGGGCTCGTAGCGATCACGGCCAACTGCCATGTGGTCACCACCGCTGCCGCGATCGTCATCGGGGCGATCGGTGGTCTTTGCATGATGGCGGCAGAAGCTCAACTGCAGCGCTGGCAAATTGACGACGTGGTCGGGGCCATCCCGGTGCATCTGGCGGCGGGTATTTGGGGCACTTTGGCAGTCGCGCTGTTCGCGGATTTAGAGTTGCTCGGCACAGGACTGAGTCGGATTGAGCAACTGGGGGCGCAGCTAACCGGCATTGTGGCAGCGGGCCTATGGGCATTTGGGATCACCTTCTTATTGCTGTGGCTGACGAACCGCCGCTGGCCCCTGCGGGTCCGCCGTCGGGATGAGCACATCGGCCTGAATGTGGCCGAACATGGCGCCGTGAGTGATTTGGTCGATTTGTTTACGGTGATGCGTCGTCAGCAGCGAACAGGTGATCTGCAGCTGCGGGCACCGGTCGAACTCTTTACCCCCGTCGGTCAAATTGCCGCCCGCTATAACCGCGTCATTGCCAGTCTCGAGCAGGCTCTGGCGCGAACGGACGCCATTGTGGCGAGCGCGATTGAAGCAATTGTGACGGTATCAGCTCACGATTTAGTCATTCGCACTGCTAATCCAGCCGTGCGCAAAATGTTTGGTCTGTCGGAGACCCTGCTAGTCGGTAAGCCCCTGGCGGCGGTGTTAGCGGCTGAATCAATCGCGCCCCCCACGGTCCCGCCGCCCCCGCCGCCATCAGTTCATAGCCTGCGCAACGGCCACCATCCTCCCGCCAGTGGAGCGCTCAAACAGCTGTTAGAAACTGTGAGCCGCAAGGGCACCCCTTGCGAGGTGACGGGGCGACGGCGCAGTGGCGGGGCCTTTCCCGCAGAGATTACGGTGGCATTTTTGAGCGATCGCCGGGAAGACTGCTATACCCTGATCGTGCGTGACATTACTCTGCGTAAACAGGCAGAAGATGCCATTCAACTGGCGGAAGTCAAAGATCGAGAAGCCCGCCAGCTAGAACAGACCTTGATGGAATTGCAGCAGACACAGCTGAAGTTAGTCCACAGTGAAAAAATGTCGAGTTTGGGGCAGTTGGTGGCGGGCGTCGCCCACGAAATCAACAATCCCATCGGCTTTATCTACGGCAATCTGGGCTACGTCGATGAGTATGTCAACGATCTACTCGAACTCATTGCGCTCTATCGAGCGGAAACCACCGATGCCGATTTGGCGGCGATTAGTCACAAGTTGCGGACGATCGATGTGGACTATCTGGCCACCGATTTACCCAAAATTTTAGACTCGATGCGGGGGGGCACCGAGCGCATTACCGAAATTGTGCAATCGCTTAAAGATTTTTCTCATCAAGGGGGCACTCAACTCAAACAGGTAGATGTGCGACAAGGGCTCGAAAGCACCCTGACCATATTGGGCCATAAACTCAAAGAGCAGCGATTTCGACCGGCAATTCAGGTGTTGCGCGACTATGACGATCTGCCCAAGCTGGAATGCTACCCCGGCCAGCTCAACCAGGTTTTCATGAATCTGCTCAGCAATGCCATTGATGCCATTGACGAAAAATGGGAAAAACACGCGTCTGACTCAACGCTGCCGCTCAAGTTGCCGCCGCGCATCATTCTCCGCGCCAAGTTGGTCGCGGGGGGCGATCGCGTTCACCTACACTTCACTGACAATGGCGTGGGCATTCCTGATCATGTCAAGCAGCGCATCCTCGATCCGTTCTTCACCACTAAACCCGTCGGCAAAGGTACGGGGCTAGGGATGTCGATCAGCTACCAAATCATCGTCGAGCGCCACCACGGTCGGCTCGATTGTCTTTCGTTCCCCGGCAAGGGAACGCGCTTTTTGATTGAGTTGCCGAGCGCCCAAACCCATACCACTAACTGAGCAGTCATAAGGCGCAATTAAGGCAAGACGCCCGCCGTCTTGACCAAATCTGTCACCGCTCGAACGTCCTGGAAAATCATGAGCCGATCACGCTACATCAAATCCAGATCGCCTTGCACATCGAGACGCTTGTATTCGCCCAATACCATATATTTTTCGGCCAATTCCTCTGACACGTCGGGCGACAGCCAGCCGAGCTGTTTTAGCAGATGAACAGCGACGGCATATTTCGCCCGTTTGGTACCGTCGCGGGCTTTGATCGCCAGCCCCATGCCCTCACCCACGCGCCCAATACATTGAATGCCTTCGGCTCCGGATTTGCTCACGACCTCACCGTTGGTCAGGCGCATCACCTCAGTGTCAAAGGATTCTGACCCAGCGACTAACTCAGGATGATGGGTCATGGCACGGACGATCCGCTCCATTTCGAGATTATCTCCCGAGGCCAATTTGGCAAATAGCGTGGCCATCTGGTTGAGGGGCATCAAATAGGTCGGCGCGCCGCAATCGTCATGGGCTCCGATAAATTCATCGGCAGGCATCTTCAGCAGGTCAGCTACCGTCGCCAAAATCTGCACCTGCAAGGGATGGTTGCGGTGCAAGTAGCTTTCTAGCGGCCAATTATGCAGCTGACAGAGGGCTAGCATCCCCGCATGTTTGCCCGAACAATTATGTTCGAGGGGGCTCTTGCAACCCGCTGGCACTGGGCACTGCAGCTGATTCGGTTCTAACTCTGCTTTCCAAAGAATATGAAAGGCCTGCCTGACCTGCTCGATGTGACCACGATGAGACGCGCACATAATGGCGAGGTCGCGATCGTCCAGTCCAAAGCGTTCTAGCGTGCCGGAAGCAGCCACTGCCAAGGCTTGAAACGGCTTTAAAGCCGAGCGAATAAAGGTGGCGGTTTCGGCATCACCAGCCACCGACAACATGCGCCCTCGGCTATCACACACGACGGCATGCACGGCATGCACTGATTCGATAATGCCTTCGCGCAGCAGCTGCACCTCAAGCTCCGGCGATTGATACCGTTTAGCCCTAGTCATGGCTAAGACTCCCACATAGACAGGTCATAAACGCACCGCTCGATAAACGAATCACAAAAATTGCCAGGCCGTGATTAATGCTACTCCAAGGGCTAGCAAGCAACCTAACGTATTTCGCACCCGCTGCAATACCGGCTTGACCTGATAGTCCATAATCAGGCGATCGCGGTTCAAAATGTCTTCCGGTTTTTGCCACATCTGGCCGTCATACCAGCCCGACTCTTCGTAAAATACAGCCGCCTGCTGCAGCCGTTGCCCCACGTGAAACCAGCCCACATACAGCTGCGCTAAGGCTAGGCCGGGCAAAATCAGGGCAGCGGCTGCCGCCAGCAAGCCAAACGGTAACGGATAGCGACTCGGCCCGTAGCTGGCCCCGACAATAGGCCCGGTGACGAGCCAACTCAAAATCCAGAGCACGATGACCGGTTTGAGATAGCCTTTGAGGCTGCGGCCACCCCAGCCGTAAAACCAGGAGTCGCGCACGTCTTCGTATTGATTGATGGGTAGCTGCTCAGGAGGGACAGGACAGCGAGACTTGATCACGGACATGAACGCGCGACACAGATTTACACCGCTACCTTAACGTGATTCTTGAACGCAAAAAGTGTTGTTTACAAAGAATTCCCCATTCCATCTGGAGTTGCTTCTGTCGCTAGCGGTGACGCGTCTGTCGCGGTGGGTGACCGTAGGGGATGACCGGCCTGCCCAAAAATATCGGCTTCTGCCGCGGTGGCCTGGTCCGCCTGATCAACATAGCCCGCGCGCGCCTGCGGAAACGCATCACAGTAGGGCACGTAGGGCTTAATGTCTAAAACCGGCGTTTGATCTAAAAAGTCACTGCCCTCAATATGGATGGTGGTGCCTTCGATGTGACGGATGCGGGTAGCGCTGAGGCCAATCGGATTGGGACGATGGGGCGCGCGGGTAGCCAGCGTGCCCCGTCGTACGCGCGGCCCGCGCGGCGGCATCACCGTAGGATTCCAATGGTGATTGAGGTGCAGCCAGGCAATCACCCAAAGATAGTCAAACCCGTCGAGGTCTTTGAGGGCAGTAGCGGGAATCATCTCGGGAAATAGCTCAATGCGGGCGATCGCCGGTTGATAATCCGCTGGCGTCGTGGCCAACTGCGCCTGCCTCGGGGTGCCATGACGTTCGGTGTAAGGCGATCGCACCACGCCAATCGGTGATACCGTCAGCTGCTGCGGAAACTCGACAGCTTGACGATAATCTTTGGGCGGAAGTTTAGGCATGGCGGCCCTGAAGAGAGGAAGTGAACAAAAATCAATGCTGTTGCAGAGGGGGGGCCAGCCTCTGGCCGACGGTTGGCTGCAGTCAAGCCGTCAGACCGGTTGCTGGACTTGGATACGTTACCCGGTCGCGATCGCTTCGCTAGGCCTGGCAGGCTGATTGCCGGTAGGGCCATGGCGCGATGTCGGACGGCAGTTAGGGCTTTCTCCCCAGTGAACGTGGTCTCTTAACATAGAGCTAACGCTAACCGATTGAAAAATTGTAGCGGCGGTGGCCGATGACGATGATCGTGCGGCCAAAATAACAGCATCCTCTCTCTCCCACACCTGAGCTTATGGATATTCTGGTCGTCGATGATGAACAAGAGATTGCGAATCTGATCAAGCTTTACCTGGAAAAAGAAGGGTTTACGGTGCATCTCTGTCGGGATGGTCACCAGGCATTGCAGCTTGCCCAGACGCTGCAGCCTGATGTCGTGGTGTTAGATCTGATGCTACCCGGCCTCGATGGGTTGGAGGTCTGTGCCCAGATTCGTCAAAAGCCCGGTGACAAAGATCCTTACATCTTAATGGTGACCGCTAAAGGAGAAGAGCTCGATCGCATTATTGGCCTATCAACCGGGGCCGATGACTATTTAGTTAAGCCCTTTAGTCCCCGTGAGTTGGTGGCGCGGGTGCGGGCCTTGCTGCGCCGTAGCCTGCGTCAAGGCGGCCAGACCCCACAGCTGCAAAGTCCCCATTTTCAGCTCGATCCGCAGCAGCGCTTGGCCGTGCGATCGCACCCCGATGGCCCCCCCGAGACTCTATCGCTGACCACGCTAGAATTTGACTTACTCACCACTTTTGTCAGTTATCCCGGTCGAGTCTGGACCCGGCCTCAGCTGATTGAAAAGCTGTGGGGGGATGACTTTTATGGTGATGAGCGCATCGTCGATGCCCACGTCGCCCGCCTGCGGAAAAAGGTCGCGCCCGATCAGGCCCAGCCAACCTTCATCAAAACGGTGATTGGGGTGGGCTATAAGATTGAGGTTGATGCCCCCCGCTATGAGTAAGCCCAGCCTCAGAAGTCGTCTTTTTCGCGCTCATCTGATCGTCTTAGCGATCGGCATTTTGACCCTGACTGCTGTGGGCTGGCTCTACACGCCCCGGTTGTTTGTCTTGCGGCTGCGGCGCATTGAAGGGCAAAACTTTCGCATGGCCCAGGTGCAAGGGCAGCTGGTCGAAGTTTTTCAGTTTGCCTGGGGCCGAGGCATGCTCTGGGCGGCTCTGTTGGGGGGAATTTCGGCTAGCTCCCTGAGCTACTGGTTATCGCAGCGTGTCGTCAAACCACTGCTAGAGATCGAGGCCGTGACGGGGGCTTTTGCCGCCGGTGATTTAGAACGACGACTGCCTGACTATGAAATTTTGGAACTGACCCAGCTGGCGAACAGCGTTAATCACATGGCGGCTGATCTGCAAAGTGTCGAACAGCGTCGCCGCGATTTAGTCAGTGATTTATCCCATGAGCTACGGACCCCGCTGACGATTATTAAGGGCTATCTCGAAGCCCTCTCTGACGGCACGCTAGAAGCTGATCCGAAAGTCTATGAGCGACTAGCGCGGGAAACCACGCGGCTGCAGCGGCTGGTGAACGATTTGCAGGAGCTGTCTCAGTTGGAATCAGGCTATTTATCCATCACGCTGCAGCCCACCGATATTGGCGAGCTGCTGGCTTCGGTGGTGGCGAGATTTGCCGATCAGCGACTGCCGGGCCATGCCGTGCAGCTCAAGCTTGACTGTGCGCCGTCGTTGCCCCCCGTGCCCGTGGATGCCGAGCGCATTGAGCAGGTGCTGGTGAACTTATTGAATAATGCGCTACGCCATACTCAAGCCGGTCACGTTAACGATCAGGACTGGCTCGATGCCCACCGTCAGTTGGAGGAAGTGCAAGAAACGGGGCCTGGCATTGCCCCCGCTGACCTGCCCCATGTGTTCGATCGCTTTTGGCGGGCCGATCGCTCCCGCGATCGCGCTTCGGGGGGCACCGGCATCGGCTTAACGATTAGTCGTCGGTTAATCGAGCTGCACGGCGGCCAAATTGAGGTGCAGAGCACCGTTGGCCAAGGCAGCCGTTTTCAGTTTTGGTTGCCGGTTACAGCGGCTGCCGTCTCTCCTCCCGCAACGATCTCCCCACTTCCCCAAAAAACCGTGTAACCTTGAGATGCTTGTCCGTTGTCGGCATTGTTTTATTCCACCCTGGCCACCATGCAGGAATCGCCTCCCCAACTATCGGATTATCGAGACTCACGTGGACGCCAGTCTCGCCGCAAGTTGCTCCACCGACCGGGGCAATTGTTTCGCGATCGCTATCGGATTGTCAAAGTGCTGGCTTCAGGTGGCTTTGGCGTTACCTACCTGGCTCAAGACGGGGGTATTCCGGGCAGCCCACTGTGTGTGATCAAGCAGTTGTGCCCAAAAGTGAGCAATCCCCTGGCCCTTGAGCGGGCTAAGCGCCGCTTTCGCAAAGAAGCCAAAGTCCTCGCCAAAGTGGGCAGTCACTCTCAAATTCCTCGCCTGCTCGATTACTTCACCATCAACGATGGGTTTTACCTGGTACAAGAATATGTGCCAGGGCAGGTGATTACGCGAGAAGTCCGGCGCTCTGGCCCCAGAACGAGCTGCAGGTCAAGCAGTTTCTGCAGGAGCTGCTGCCCGTCGTCAAGTTTATTCATCGCTGCCGCATCATTCATCGCGACATTAAGCCCCCCAACATTATTCGCGCTGACGATGGCCGCTTGGTGCTCATCGATTTTGGTGCCGTGCGGGAGTGTCTAGGCGGGCTTGATGAAGGCAGTTACCAGCATCCTGCCACCCAGTTTGTCGGCACGCCGGGGTTTGCCCCGCCTGAGCAGCAGGCGCTGCGCCCCACCTATGCCAGTGATATCTACGCATTGGCGATGACCTGTCTGTTTTTGCTGACCGGGCAAACCCCCGCTGAGTTTGACTCTGATCCTAAAACGGGAGCAATTCTCTGGCGGCATTTAGTCGCAGTGAGCGACCACTTTGCCAGCATTTTGAACAAGATGCTGTGCCCTGATGTGATCGATCGCTATGAAACGGTGGATGATGTGATGCGGGTTCTGTACCTCGAAGAGCATTTCAACGATCTGGCGCCGGGTTTAAGCTATCAACCCCGGCCCCACGAGTCAGAGCTGCCCAATCTAGAGATGACGTCTTTGGAAGCGGTGACCAGTAGTCACCACGTCACGCCGATTCAGCGGCAAGCGATCGCGATTCGCCGCTGGCGATCGCGACAGCAAAAGGCGAATCCCCAAGCGTTTCCCAACACTGGCTTTTCAATGAATACCAGCACGGCATCTCCCCATCGGAATTTTTAACGCCGTTGAAGACGGGGCACTCGCCGCTCTCGTGACGCGTTCGTTCGAAAGAATTGGGATTTAGGTCTGAACCGGGCTCAACACCGGCCTGGCATCGAGCCAATCGAGAATGGTCTGATTGATGAGGTCAGGTTTATCGTCGTAGGCACAGTGGCCGACGCCAGGCACAATCGTCAACGTTAGCTGAGGATTTAACGGCGCGACCTGCTGGCCCCACGTCAGAGGAATCACGCGCTCAGCCTGCCCCCACAGCAGCAGCGTCGGCATCGTCAGCTGCGGAATCAACAGCCGGGATTC
>CALCPB010000052.1 GCA_937897665.1 uncultured Halomicronema sp.
CCTGACGCTGACCTGATGCGGCAAGAGATTTCGTAGCTGAAATGCTCTTTTGTCGGTTGCTGTGAGCGAAACACAACGCCCCCGACAAAAGGTCTTTTCATCAACAGAAATCGCCTCAGTCGGCAGAGCTAAATCAAGATATTGCCAGGCGCTTCGCGACAAAACGGCTGCCAGAAGCTGTCATCCATTGCAGGATTTTTTCGTTGACTGTATTACCCAGAGCCGGTTCTGTAGTGCAGACGGGTTAAGTAGGCCGTCATCAATGAACGTCACTGTAGGGTGTGTTGTGGTGCTTACGAAGCCATGCCCGGACGGCTATGAGCCCAACGTACCATCAGAGCTAACTTTGGGACGTCACGTTAGGCGATGACACACCCTACAACCATTGGGGCTTTCTACTTATCTCAACCGACGACTGTCAGATCAAGCTAGTAACTGTCTTCACCATCCACGTTGTTGAGGGTCATGAGATGATTGGCGTCATCTAAGCGATCGGCGATCTCTTGTCTCACCTCAATATCGACCTCTAAGTCAGCCAACACTTCAACGGCATCTTGACGATATTCAGCACTTTGAGCAGTGTCTGCTTGATCTAGCTTTTCCAAATTTTCGTAGACTTTGTCGGGAGAGGGATGGGCGTGTAACGTCATGGGATCGGCCTCGATTATTGACAAGGGTCTGAGACTAAATCACAGAGGAGAGCACAATTTAATGATGTGTTCTAGGCAGACGTGATCAATCGGGATGAAGGCTGAGACGGTCTCTCTAGATTGAAAGTTTCTCTGCAATTTAGCTTCTAATTCACCATTGTCTACATCTACAGATGGTCATCTGGGATACAGAAATGAACCGTCATAGTTATGTACTGACTGAGGTGTTTATTCATATTTTGTAAGAACTGTCGAGGTTAGACACGATCGCCTTAAAAACTGCCCCCGTAATGACCACAGCGTTATCGCCTCAATGTCAGCGCGTTGAGGCGATCGGTTAGATCGACGATGATAAAACCTCACTGGCGTCAACAATTTTCCTCGGATTTTTATGGCTAACTCGGCGACAACTTGCCCCGAACACCGTCAGAAAATCCTGGTTTTAATAAGAAATGATTCAGAAAACCGTAATGATATCTGACGATTTTCTTAAGTACAGCCGGAAAAGTAATTTTCTGGATAGATAATTCTCCAACACGCCAACGCGATCGCGCCCGCAAGCCACGCTGGGTCGCGTGATTGCCCTGGGTGATCCCCTGTGATGTTTAAGGCTCATATCAATAATGATTCGTCAAACTCCGCCCGCCAAGCAAGGCCTTTACGATCCGCAGTTTGAGCATGATGCCTGTGGGGTCGGCTTTGTGGTGCAAATGAAAGGCCAAGCCTCTCACGACATCGTTGAGCAGGCGTTGACCATTCTGTTGAATCTCAATCATCGCGGTGCTGTCGGGGCTGAACCCAACACCGGGGATGGGGCGGGCATTTTAATGCAGTTGCCCCACAAATTCATGAAGAAGGTAGCGGCGGCTGAGGGTATTGATCTGCCCGAGCCGGGGCAGTACGGGGTGGGCATGATGTACGCCTCGCCTGATCCGACAGTGCGCCAGCAAAGTCGGCAAATTTTTGAAGAGATTGTCACGGCTTCCGGGCAGTCAATATTGGGCTGGCGCGATGTGCCGACCAACAATGCCACGCTGGGGGAAACGGCGCAGGCCAGCGAGCCTTTTATGGAGCAGGTGTTCATTGGCCGCAGCCCTGACTTGGCGGACGAGTTGGCCTTTGAACGCAAGCTTTATGTGATTCGCAAGCAGTCGCACATGGCGACGCGGCATTCCGGCATCGATCGCTACTGGTATCCGGCCAGCATTTCTTGCCGCACCATCGTTTATAAGGGCATGTTGATGCCGGTGCAGGTCGGCGAGTATTACCCCGACCTCAGCGACCCCGATGTCGAAAGTGCTTTGGGGCTGGTGCATTCACGCTTTAGCACCAATACCTTTCCCAGTTGGGAGCGATCGCACCCCTATCGCTACATCGCCCACAACGGCGAAATCAACACCATGCGCGGCAACATCAACTGGATGCACGCCCGCCAGTCGATGTTTGAGTCCGACCTGTTTGGCGATGACCTGACTAAGGCGCAGCCCATCATTAATGTCGACGGCAGCGACTCCACCATTTTTGACAACACGCTGGAGATGCTGACGCTGTCTGGGCGATCGCTGCCCCACGCCATGATGATGATGATTCCCGAACCTTGGGCGGGGCACGAGTCAATGAGCGCCGAGAAAAAGGCGTTTTACGAATATCACTCCTGCTTGATGGAACCGTGGGATGGTCCCGCGTCGATCGCGTTTACCGACGGCACGATGATGGGCGCGGTGCTCGATCGCAACGGTCTGCGCCCCTCGCGCTACTACGTCACGACGGATGATCGAGTGATCATGGCGTCTGAGGCGGGCGTGCTGCCCGTTCCCCCGGAGGCAGTGGCGAAGAAAGGACGCTTGGAACCGGGTCGCATGTTCCTGGTGGATACCAGCCAGGGCCGCATCGTCTCTGATGAGGAGATCAAACAAAGCATCGCCACGGAGCAGCCGTATCAAGCTTGGCTCGACCAAAATTTGGTGAACCTGACGGATTTGCCCGGTCACGAACAGACCAATGGATCTAATGGCAAGCGTCCTGCCCCGTCTGGTGATGCGGTCCCAGCCGCGCCGTTGGCCCAACGGCAACGGGCCTTTGGCTACACCTTTGAAGAACTGCGGCTACTGCTCTCGCCCATGGCCCAAAACGGCGTGGAGGCGATCGGAGCGATGGGCACCGACACGCCACTAGCAGTGCTGTCTAACCGACCGAAGCTGCTGTACGACTATTTTCAACAGCTGTTTGCCCAGGTCACTAACCCGCCGATTGACTCAATTCGCGAGGCGATCGTGACGTCGCCGATTACCACTATCGGCAGCGAGCGCAATTTGCTGCAGCCCGAACCCGAGAGCTGTCGGCTGATCAAGCTAAACACGCCAGTCATTAGCAACGCCGAACTGGCCAAACTGAAGGCGATTCAAAGTCCTCATTTCGCCTCGGTCACGCTGCCGATGCTGTTTGACCCGAAAGCGGGCGTAACAGGACTGACCACTGCCATTGAGGCGCTGTGTCAGCAGGCCGATGCCGCGATCGCCGCCGGCACGAACATCATCACTCTCAGCGATCGCGACATTAGCCCCACCCAAGCCGCGATTCCGGCACTCTTGGCAGTTTCGGGGCTACACCACCACCTAATTCGCAACGGCACCCGCACCCGCGTCGGCCTCGTGCTGGAGTCGGGCGAACCGCGCGAAGTACACCACTATGCGGTGCTGTTGGGCTATGGCTGCGGCGCGATTAATCCCTACCTGGCCTTTGAAACCATTGACACCATGATTGCCGACGGGGTGATCACCGGCGTAGACTTTGCCACTGCCTGCAAAAACTACATCAAGGCCGTGACCAAAGGCGTAATCAAAATTGGCTCCAAGATTGGCGTTTCCACGATTCAGAGCTATCGCGGCGCGCAGATCTTTGAGGCGATCGGGCTCGATTCCAGCGTGATTGATCAGTACTTCACCTGGACGGCCTCGCGGCTAGAAGGGGCCGATCTGGCGGTGCTGGCCGAAGAGGCGGTGCTGCGCCACGGCCATGCTTTCCCCGATCGCGACCTCCCCGATCACACCCTGGATGTGGGCGGCGACTATCAATGGCGGAAAGACGGTGAAGCCCATCTGTTCAGCCCCGAAACCATTCACACGCTGCAGCAGGCGGTGCGGGCCGGTGACTACGCGCTGTACAAAAAGTATTCCGCCCAAATCAACGACCACGGCAAGCAGTTCTTCCGCATTCGCGACCTGCTGGAATTTAAGGAGCGGGAGCCGATTCCCCTCGAAGAAGTCGAACCGGTAGAGGCGATCATGAGCCGCTTCAAAACCGGAGCAATGAGCTACGGCTCCATCTCGAAGGAAACCCACGAAGCGCTGGCGATCGCCATGAACCGCATCGGCGGCAAGTCCAACACGGGGGAGGGCGGCGAAGATCCCGACCGGTATACCTGGACGAACGAGCAGGGCGACTCGAAAAATAGCGCTATCAAACAGGTGGCCTCGGGGCGCTTTGGGGTCACCAGCCTCTATCTGTCCCAAGCGAAAGAGCTGCAGATCAAGATGGCCCAGGGCGCGAAGCCCGGTGAAGGCGGTCAGCTCCCCGGCAAAAAAGTGTATCCCTGGATTGCTAAGGTGCGCCATTCCACCCCCGGCGTCGGTTTGATTTCGCCGCCGCCCCACCACGACATCTATTCCATCGAAGACCTGGCAC
>CALCPB010000053.1 GCA_937897665.1 uncultured Halomicronema sp.
GCAGGCAGTCTCTGTAAAGTGGACTGACGGCTTACTCGGGCTTGAGTGCCCGAATTCCTACGAGGTTGAGTCTCTAGCAAAAGAAAAAGTTGCCGCCCATTGCTTGGCGATTGTCCACATTGTGCAAGCCGTCTCGCTTTATTCGCTATTCTCCCAACCAGCGCTATGGGACTTAAATGATGCACGGGTTCCAATATCCGAACAGGCTGCAGCAAAACAGTCGCACCAATCAGGCGATCGCTATTTCCAGCAATGTTGAGCAAAAGTTTCGTGTTGTCTACCGTGAACCCTAACTGGCTATCCCCCCAGAGGGGATATTGGCACCGCACTCTGCGATACACAAAAAAAGTTGCAGCCCACGCCTTCAAACTGCTGCCAGTTTGCGGCTCTTGATTAGTACAGAGAAGGTTGCCATGGCAAAACAGCGCCATCCATCCAGGCCTCCACACCAGTAGCAAAACGACTTTTCCAATGCTTCTACCTCCCCACCACTGGATTCCCGAGCCGTTGGCCAATAAGCCTATGAACCCTCGCTGCAGCCGCCTCGGCGTCCTATCAATGCAGACGCTTGCGCTCAACCTATTTACCACTTAGTCCGGGGCTTATCAAAAAGTTTGAGTAAGGGATGGCAAAATACCAAAAAAGAAGTACATTTGAACTAATTTATAGTACATTTGTATTTAGTTGGTGATACTTCCTTCACTCTGTCCGGTGTAGCCCATGAATTCCTCAGACCTCAGCTCCATTCGAGAACAGCTTTTGGCTCTGCAAAATGAATCCGCTGAAGCCGCAAGTTTGCCTGCCCAAGAGTCGCCACCCCCTTCGCCGAGTACGTCGTTGCCAGATAAAGACACAGGTGACTGGCAAGCGGCTGGTCAGAGTGAAATGCTGCAGGCTTTGCGCCAGCGATCGCAATCACCGGTAGAGTCGCGATCGCCCGAGGCGGTGGCCACAGCAAGTCCGATTTCCCCCAGTATCAATGCTTATTTGCGACGCCTGCAAGCAGACGCTGAAACCATTAATGACCTCTACCGCCAACAGCAGATTGCCATTCACAAGTTTCAGCGTACGGTTACAGGTCTAGATTTTGCGCTGCTAAAACAGTCCAATCAGGGCCAGATTCGTCTCGGGCAGATCGGAGAAATTCAAGACGCCGCCTTGACCAAAGTGCTGCAGGATGAAGCCGGTCGCTACATTCTCACTGCCGTCGATCTTGATTTAGACACAGCCCAACGGCAGGCATCCCAAACTGCTGCTGCCGTTCGCCAGCGGGGACAGACGCCTCACGCAGTCCCCGAGACCAACCTAGACTGGCGGGCTCTGGTGGAAACGCCCTTGGCTCTGTTCGAGCGCAGTTGGCAAAAGCTGACCACAACGTTGGCAGACCAGTCTCAATTGACACCTTTGGATGTGTTGGTGTGGTGTGGCGGCGGCCTGATTGGTCGTCGAGCGCTAGAGCTGGCGCTGTCAGTGGTGCCAGGTCTGTGGCCCTGGCTGGTCGGCATCACTATGGCAGCAGTGGCTTTGGGGCTCTATCGCTGGCTCTTTGCTCCTCGTCGCGATGGGGTGTTTATGGCGCGTCTCTTTTTAGCGCTGGTGGGCTTGGCGATTGGGGGGCAGCTCTAGGCAGACCTGGCAGCTGAACCGGCATCCTGGCTGCGCACTGTGCCGCCAGCATCACTACAGAGAGCCAAAACCGGCGATGAGCTGGCATGGGTTGCAAGCTGACACCGTTGTTTAATCACAGCTTTTATTGCTCTAGGAGGACTGCAATGTTAAGTCAACCGTCGAAAAGTCCCAATGTTTCCCCCTTGAAGTCTTTGATCGCGGGTGGCGTCATTGTGACGGCAGCGCTCGTACTGATCGATGTGCAAAATATGGGTGCTTGGCTAGCGCGATCGCCCACAACGAGCGTGAACGACAATGCCTGCAAAGAGTTTGTGCAGACTGAGGCCACCCTGTCGCGCCAGCAGTTGGCCGAACTGCTAACCATTCCCGAGCGCGATAGTAAAGAACGGGTGCGACAGGTGGTGGCCGAACCCTATTGCCGCATGGCGGGGTTGTCGGTGCGGGCTGGCGTCGATGCCGAGCGCGAAGCTTACCCCCTAGAATTTGATCCCAAAACGCAGATCGTGATTTTGTACGAAGACAATGAATATGCTGGGTATCGCTTTAATTTTGAATAGATTAGAGCGTTGCCTGGGTCGGTCTCCGCACTTTGCCGGGGGGCATCGGCCGCCTTGGCAGCAGCTCAGTTGTACTTGTTCGCTACTTTTGCTCCTAGGATCAACCTTGACCAGCTGTCGCGACCAGGCCGTTGCTGCCCCCCGCAGCATCGCGATCGATCAGGCTTGGGAACTCAACCTCGGCAGCATGGTGGAAGGGTTTCGAGTCGTAGCTGGGTTGGGCGAAGTCTCGATGAATTTGCGAGGGGCAGCGGTGAGGGCACCAATTGACGGTGAGGTGCAGCTGGCTGCCGATGGTGACGACTGCATTTTTTTTTCCTCTCCTGAAGTCCCTGCCTATCTGTTTCGCTTTTGTGGCATCAACCGCCCCCGCATCGGTGAGGTCACCCAAGGCCAATCGATGGGTCGCTCTGATTATCTGCACTTTGCCACGATGCGTCGTCAGCCGGAGGGCACCTGGGCCATTGTGGAACCTTCGACCCACGTGCTGGAGCGATCGCTAGAGCGCTATTGATCGCTAACCGCTTGCCGCTTTTCACACTCGTTCGCATCCGCCCATAGCCATCGTCAT
>CALCPB010000054.1 GCA_937897665.1 uncultured Halomicronema sp.
GAATGGGCACTCTTTTAGTGACATCGACGGTTTAATGTGGTTGCCAAAATGCGAATATCTGACCGGGGTAGAGCCCTACAGCTTTTTCTGATTGTGCCCTTTGTGCTGCAGATTTTTGGAGCTGTTGGTCTAATCGGCTATATCTCGTTCCGCAAGGGTGAACAAGCAGTTGAAGAGTTAGCGGAAGAGCTTATCAATGAGGTTACCAAAACCGTTGATAGTCGCCTGGATTATTACTTATCCATTCCCCATCAGGTCAATCAGATCAATGCCGATGCGATTCAGATGGGATTGATCGACCTCAACGATCGCGAAGTTACGGCCCAGTATTTTTGGCGGCAAATGCAAGCTTATGACCTAACCTACGTTGGCTATGGATTGACGACGGGCGCCGGGGCCGGGGCGGCTCGCTACGATGGCAAAACGGTTACCATCGACGACTGGTCTGAGAATTCTCCCGGTAACGGCTTCAACTATGCCACTGACGAGCAAGGCAATCGCCTGTCGGTCAACGCACCGTTTGACTTTGATAACTTCAGCGAAGCTTGGTACAACGAACCGCTCGCCGCTGGAGAGCCGACCTGGTCACGCATCTACACCTGGATGCATCCAGACGGCTACCCTTACATCACAGCTTCAGCCGGGCGACCAGTTTACGATGTTGACAACCAACTGCTGGGAATGATCGCAGCGGATATTCATTTGCTCAAGCTGAGCGACTTCCTGCGGGAATTAGAAATTAGTCAAGCGGGTCAAGTCTTTATTGTGGAGCGGGATGGCACCCTGATTGCTAGCTCTGGTGATCAAGATCCCTTCAAACTTGTCGATGGTGAAATTCAACGAATCAACGCCATCAACAGTCCCGACGAGAGGATTCAAGGCATTGCGCGGTACCTACAGCAAACCTCAGACTTGGCCACGCTCTCGGAATCTCAAGACCTGCATCTGAACCTGAACGACGAGACCTATTTTGTCGAGATTCAACCTTGGCAAGATGACTACGGCCTCGACTGGATGTTTGTGGTAGCGGTACCGCAGCAGGTGTTTATGGGGCAGATCTATGCGAATGCTCGCACCACTGCCTTACTGTGCGTCGGGGCTCTTTTTGTGGCGACCGTCTTTGGCCTAGTAACGGCGCGACATATTACTCGCCCGGTCAAAGAGTTGAATGCCGCGAGTCAAAAAATTGCCTCCGGCTCACTTGATGAAGCGGTGGGTGATAGTGGCATTCGGGAACTTGACACGCTGGCCCATTCATTCAATTACATGGCTCAGCAGTTACGCGAATCGTTTGCGGTGATTGAAGCCAGCAAAGGCGAGTTAGAAAATCGGGTAGAGGCTCGCACTGCCGAGTTACAAGCCGCGCTCACAGAATTACAGCGAACTCAAATGCAGGTGATTCAGGGCGAAAAAATGTCGAGCTTGGGGCAGTTAGTGGCAGGCGTGGCTCACGAAATCAACAATCCCGTCAATTTTATCTATGGCAACTTGACCCATGTGGAAGAGTATTCACAGGCCCTGTTGAATGTGGTAGATGTGTTTCAGCAGCATTATCCAGAGCCGGATTCAGCGGTTCAACACAGCCTGGAAGATGCCGATGTGGACTTCCTGCAAGAGGACTTGCCCAAAATCCTGGCCTCGATGCGGTTAGGCACTCAGCGGATTCGTCAGATTGTCATGTCGCTCCGTAACTTCTCACGCATGGATGAGGCCGAGATGAAATCGGTTGATATTCACGAAGGGCTGGAGAGTACGCTGGTCATCTTGCACCATCGCCTCAAAGCGCAACCCGAGCAACCCGCGGTTGAAATTGTTCGCCAGTATGGTGATCTGCCCCTAGTGGAATGCTATGCCGGACAGCTCAATCAGGTGTTTATGAATATCTTCTCTAACGCATTGGATGCGATGGAGGAGATGAATGAATCGCGATCGTTAGAGGCGATTAAAGCCGATCCCAACATCATCACGATCACCACAGCGCTGCTGGAAAATCAGCAGGTTTGCATTACCATCGCCGATAACGGCCCAGGCATTACTGAGCCGGTTCAGCGGCGGGTCTTTGACCCCTTCTTCACCACCAAACCGATGGGCAAAGGCACGGGCATGGGCATGTCTATCAGCTACAGCATTGTGGTCGAAAAGCATGGCGGTAGTCTGAAATGTGATTCCACGATGGGGCAAGGTACCGAGTTTGTGATTCAGATTCCCATTCATCAAATATCCAATGAGACGGATGGTGTAACAATGCCCACGATGGCCTCAGTAACGGCAACGGTGTAAGTCAGTTCATCGGGCTGAGCGATGGGGAACTGAGGTCACCCACCACAGGTTCCGGTCATGCGACAAAAATCACTCGGTGACGGCTAGCGATACTTTTGTGCGATCGCTGGCACTTTTCTGTCATGGGCTGAGCCGATAGCCGCGACGATACCGGTTGGCAACAACAGAAACCAACCATCGCATCGGGCTACACTGCAAGCAGTCGCCGAGCTAATAGCCATCGCCAGTCGCTGCGGCCGCCGCCAGGATCATCGGGCCAGTGCGGTGAAAGGGCTAAGAGGTTACTTGCAAGCGC
>CALCPB010000055.1 GCA_937897665.1 uncultured Halomicronema sp.
TTTTTGGGAGGTGATCCTCTATGGGTGTTAGAAACGCGCGGAGACACCACCACTCAAACTTTTCGCGATGGCACGGTTAAAACTTACCGTGGCGATCCCTTTGCGGTCTTGCCCGCCTGTCTGGCCCCCTATCAGCCGGTCAAGCTGCCGGAACTGCCCCCCGGCATTGGTGGCCTGTTTGGCTTTTGGGGTTATGAACTCATTCAGTGGATTGAGCCCACTGTGCCGGTGTACGATCGCCCCGCCGATACGCCGCTCCCCGATGGGTTGTGGATGCAAGTAGACAGTCTGCTGATCTTCGACCAGGTCAAGCGCAAAATGTGGATCGTCGCCTACGCTGATCTGCGCGAGCCGGGTTGCGACCTGCAAGCGGCCTATCAGGAAGCGTGCGATCGCATTCATCTGCTCGTGCAAAAACTGCTCTCCCCCCTACAGGGGTTGAGTCCGCTGACTCGTTGGCAGTCCCCCAGCCCTGGCCAGGCCGCCCCGCCGCTCGACTACGTCAGCAATCGCACTCAGACAGAATTTTGCGCCGCCGTTAATCGCGCTAAAGACTACATTCGCGCTGGTGATATCTTTCAGGTCGTCATTTCGCAGCGGCTATCAACCACTTACCAAGGTCATCCCTTCGACCTGTATCGATCGCTGCGTCTGGTCAACCCCTCCCCGTACATGGCCTATTTTCACTTCAAAGATTGGCAGCTTATCGGTTCGAGCCCCGAAGTGATGGTCAAAGCGGACAACGCCCCCCAGGACAATACCCGCAAAATTGCCACCGTACGACCGATTGCGGGCACTCGGCCACGGGGGCAAACCCCCGCCGAAGATGCCGCCTTGGCCGCTGATTTGCTGGCCGACCCGAAGGAAATCGCCGAGCACGTCATGCTCGTCGACCTCGGCCGCAACGATTTGGGTCGAGTGTGCGACAGCGGCAGCGTTTTGGTCGATGAGCTCATGGTGGTCGAGCGTTACTCCCACGTTATGCACATCGTCAGCAATGTGGTTGGTCAGCTGGCTCCCGACAAAACCGCTTGGGATTTGCTGAAGGCTAGCTTCCCTGCGGGGACGGTCAGCGGTGCCCCCAAAATTCGCGCGATGCAGCTGATTAATGAACTCGAACCCGATCATCGCGGCCCCTACTCGGGCGTGTATGGCTACTACGATTTTGAGGGGCAGCTCAATACAGCGATTACGATTCGCACCATGATTGTGCAGCCTGAGGGCCCAGACCAACATCTTGTCAGCGTGCAGGCGGGAGCGGGCTTGGTCGCCGACTCTAATCCCGAGTCAGAATATCAAGAGACCCTCAACAAATCGCAGGGGATGTTGACCGCCATTCGCAGCTTGCAGCCAGAGTAATGCGGCTCTCCAGTGCTCACACTCCATGAGCGCTAAAATCTCAGTTCTGGGGACTCAGACACAAGAGGCTAGATTTGTTGGCTTCTCCGAGCGTCGGTGTGATGCCGTCATCTCCCTTATATCCTGACTTCCGTACCTCAGACTCATGATATTATCGTTAACACCACAGTCGACTAGTCCGTCGACCCTGAAGTCTCTGCCGACAACTGTGCCGTGGTGAGCTCGTCAAGCTCAGGCTTTTGCCCTTGTGTGAGTATCACCGCCTCATAGGGCACCACGCCGCTACTCGTGCTCCCTAAGCAGTGGGCAGCAGCTTTCGACAAATCGAGCGATCGTTGCCCCACATAAGGCCCTCGATCATTAATCCGCACGACTACCGATTTGCCATTCAGCCGATTGGTGACCTTGAGATGAGTGTTGAACGGCAGCGTTTTGTGAGCCGCCGTCATCGCGTTCTCATCAAAAATTTCACCATTAGCGGTTTGACGACCGTGAAAGCCCGGCCCATACCAAGAAGCCGTGCCATAAAAAGATTCAGCGGTTTCTGCCAGTCCGGCGGCGGTCATTTGAATCGTTGCGAGACCTAGAGGGGCTTCGGCAAAGGCCTGCCGTAGGTTATTAACCCACTGCACCGCCGTCGCAGTGGCTGGAATTTCAGGGTGCGATCGCAGCGTTTCATCAACGACAAACAGGAGTTCATTTTGATGGCTAACGCCCACAAAGTTTGTCCCGATCAGCGGATTTAGCTGCGCGGGCTCTAATTTGTCTTCCTTGATGAGAGTTCTGAGCTTGGCCGCCATTTTTTGCGCAGCAACTTGGCCAACCACATCCCCCACGAAATGGTTATGTACCCACACTTGCGTTTTAGAGGCTGATGCTGTCGTCACAGCCAGATTACTGGCTTGATAAGGGACCGCTTCCGGCAAACAAAAATCATCAGCGCTCAAGGTCTGGGCCTGCGTGGGAATGAGTTCTGTTGTTTCTAAACGCACTGCAGCCACCGCATTCCAGCCATGCCAATCGGCTTGCACTGCCACCTCATCAAACGTGATTTCGACCGTTTCTGATGAGGTCTCTACCGGCGCTTCAAAACTACTCACGCCCAACCCAATAGCTGGCACTAAGGCGGTGAAGTCGTCTGCATCAGCGGGGCTCAGGGCCGCTTGAGCATCGAAACTGTCACTGGCCACCGTCAGAGTATTGAAGTTAGGCACCAGCAAACGGGTTAAGGTCGCATAGCTACCGTAAGCTCCGTAGGCATCTAAGCCAGGCAGCCGCCAACCATAGGCATCCGATAGCGAGTTGAACCAGGCAGCAGTGGACTCTAGCGAAATTGAGTCTTGCTGCTGCAGCTGATGCTCCGCAATGTCGTCTGCTGCTGTCGCTGCTGATGCCGCTGGGTGAATAATCGATGCCGCCCAAATAATTCCCAAAATTTCCATAGCAGTGTGGTAGTCGAGAACCCCATCAAAAAGAACTTCGAGAACAAATTAGATGCCCCGTGTTGCCGGATACAAAACGGTCAGACAAATCAGTATAGACACCTGTTTCCGATTTGGGGATCGGTAGGGGGTATGTACTAATGGCTGCAAGTAAGTCTACACAAAGCTTTGCAGGAATATTAAAGAATTGGTAAATCGTCAGAACAATTTGTCTGAAACCGGAAAATCAGTGAAATAATGCGCAAAAATTTACGGCCCGATCTACCGCTAGATTTTCAAGGGGAGGCACTGAAAGCTCGCCTACAAACTCATCTGCATCAGCTGGTGGGCGAGCGCGATCCTTACCTGGCCGCAGGGAGGCATCGTTTAGCGCAGCAATACATTCAGAGCACCCTATCTCAGTGGGGCGTTCCCGAAGCCCACGACTTTCAAGTCAGGGGACGCTGCCACACCAATTGGATCTTGCCCCTACCGGCCTCGAGCGAGGCGAGCGCCAAGTCGCCGCTCATTTTAGGCGCCCACTACGACACCGTGCCCGGTACCCCCGGCGCCGATGACAATGCTAGCGGTGTGAGTGTTTTACTGGAACTGGCTCGCTTTTTTTCTCAGTTTCCAGCGGCCCGGCCGATCTGGCTAATTGCCTTTGATCTCGAAGAATATGGCCTTCTGGGGAGTCAAGCCTATGTGGAAAAGCTCAAAGCGACCCAGCAGCCCGTGCACCTGATGCTATCGCTCGAAATGCTGGGATATTATGATGCCACCCCGCAGAGTCAGCAGTATCCCTCACCGCTATTGACGCGGCTGTATCCCCATCGGGGAGATTTTATCGCCTTAATCGGGAACTTGAGCACCCTCTCTGTGATGCGCCGCCTCGGCCAGCACCTTAAGGGTGAGGGTACGCCCTGTGAATGGCTCCCTGTACCAAATCGAGGCCAGGCGATCCCCGCGACCCGGCGCAGCGACCACGCTGCCTTTTGGGATGCGGGCTATCGTGCCCTGATGGTGACCGACACTGCCTTTTTGCGCAATCCGCACTATCACCAAGCGAGCGATCGCCTCGATACGCTCGACCTGAAGAGGATGACGCAGGTCTGTCAGGGCTTAATGGTCGGGCTGCAATCGTTACCCTAGTGGGGCAAGGCTGGCTGCGCTCAGGTCAATGGCCGCGCCTTCTTGGCAGCCATCACACCGATCTCTTACTTTTAGGAGATGTTTGATGGTCAGGCGCAAGCGACCCTAGGCGAGGCGTTACATTGCCCTTTGCAAACAGGCGAATACAGCGAAGATGAAAGGACTCAAAGGTAAAACGGCGATTGTGACGGGCGCTAGCTCTGGCATTGGCCAGGCGATCGCGATTCGTCTGGCTCAAGAGGGTTGCCATGTTGCTATCAACTATCGCAGCGATTTAGAGGGGGCTCAGACGACTGAAACCGAAGCGCTGAGTCGGGCCAAAGCTGCCGGGCATGACATTCAGACGCTGATCGTACAGGCCGATGTTTCTCAGGTAGACGACATTATCGCGCTCATGACAAAGGTTTGCGAAACCTGGGGAACCCTCGATATGCTGATTAACAATGCCGGTATTCAGACTGAAACGCCCTCCCACGAGGTCGCCACCGATGACTTTGATAAGGTCATTGACGTCAATCTGCGCGGCTCCTACCTATGCGCCCGAGAAGCCATTCAACAATTTCTCCAGCAGGCCAAACCCGGCGTCATTATCAATGTCTCTAGCGTTCATGAGGTAATCCCTCGGCCCCAATACATCAGCTACTCCATCAGCAAGGGCGGCATGGGCAATATGACCCGGACCCTGGCACTGGAATATGCGAAGTCTGGCATCCGCGTCAACGCGATCGCCCCCGGCGCGACGATCACCCCGATCAACCAGGACTGGGTCGAAGATCCCGAAAAAAAGGCAGAGGTCAACAAACACATCCCCATGGGCCGCGCCGGTACCTCAGAAGAAATGGCCGCTGCCGCGGCCTTTTTAGTGTCAGAAGAGGCGACCGATATCACCGGTCACACCCTTTACATTGATGGTGGTTTGACGCTGTACGCCGATTTTCGCGAACCCTGGTCAGCTTGATGTCACGAGCCTGAATCATCATGCCTTCTTTGCCAACGCCTGAGAATGTATTGGCCGTCCGCGCTCGGTTAGGCGAGGGGCCAGTCTGGGATGATCGTCGTCAGGTGCTCCACTGGGTCGATATCTACAACCGTCGAGTACATACCTTTGATCCCGCGACCGGTCAAGATGACTTTATTGAGGTCGCGGCTTTGGTGAGCGGTCTGTTTATTGTCGATGGCCGACACCTGGTACTCGCACAAGAGAACGGCCTCAGCACGCTAGATTTAGAAACCGCACAAACGACTCCCCTCGTCTCGATTGAAGCGGATCAGCCAGACAACCGGCTGAATGATGTACGGTGCGATCACCAGGGACGACTCTGGGTCGGCACAATGAATAATCACGATCAGCCCGCCGCTAATCTGTACCGTTATGATCTCGATGGTTCACTTCACGTCATAGAAACGGGGCTCTCAATCTCTAATGGCTTAGGCTGGAGCCCCGATCAAAAAACGTTTTATCTGACCGACTCGCCTCGCCAAGTCATCTACGCTTACAACTTTGACGTCGCAAGCGGACAAGTCAGTAACCGCCATCCTCACGTCGATTTGACCCATGAGTCGTTTTATCCTGACGGATTGACCATTGATGCCGAAGGATGCCTCTGGGTCGCCATGTGGAACGGCTGGTGCGTTATCCGGTTTGATCCCCAGGGCCAAGAGATGATGCGGGTGCCGTTGCCCGTTCCTCTCGTGACGTCTTGCACCTTTGGCGGGCCCAACCTCACCGCCCTGGATATCACCCCCGCCTCGGCGGGGTTGAGTCAAACCGAGCTAGGTAAAAGCGTCGCGGCAGGCGACCTATTTTGTTTGTCCACCGATGTCAAAGGGTTGCCAAGCGATCGCTATGCCCTAGCTTTAGGCTGATGGCATGCTGGTGGCTAGCCGAGTCAGCGGGATCAGTCGAAGGCCACCAGGTTGTCGTCGCCTCTCGCGGTAGCAGGACACAAATCCCAGAATAAAGAGCACTTGTCTAGTCAGGATGGCGGGTGTAATATAAAAGACTGTGTCGAAAAAGGAAAACGTCGTCATGCCAAAGCTCAAAACCCGCCGGTCAGCTGCCAAGCGTTTCAAGCGTACGGGCACTGGCAAGTTTGTGCGTCGTAAAGCTTTTCGGAATCACCTGCTAGATAAGAAAAAAACCAAGCGCAAAGTCCGGTTAGGGCAGAAAGCCGTCGTCGTTGATGCCGATGCGCAGAACGTTGAATTGATGATGCCCTACTCCTAAGCTGCTGGGGTAGAAAGGCAAGAACACCTTCACTGCATCTGACGTTCACTCCGGTCTTCGCACACAGATTTCAGTAATAGACAGTACTTGTAAACAGAAGGGTTAGAAACAATGGCACGGGTAAAGCGCGGTAATGTCGCCCGCAAACGCCGCAAGAAGGTTTTGAAGCTGGCGAAAGGGTTCCGAGGATCCCACTCCAAACTCTTTCGCACAGCGAATCAACAGGTGATGAAGGCGCTGCGATATGCCTATCGCGATCGCCGTCGCCGTAAGCGCGATTTTCGTCGTCTGTGGATTACTCGTATCAATGCGGCAGCACGGCTGCAGGGCATGAGCTATAGCCGCCTGATCGGACAGCTCAAAAAGTCCAACGTTGAGATTAACCGCAAAATGTTGGCCCAAATGGCGGTATTAGACCCTGAAGGTTTTAACCGGGTAGTTGAAATTGCCAGCAAGGCATAAACTTTTGGGGTAGATCAGTTAGCGAACGAAATGCGCTTTTCGCTTTTAAGTTTCGGCATATTGCTGGGGGTGCATTTGGCTGCATCCCCAGTTGTTTTTTCTGCAGATTTAGAAACGATTCAGGCGCGGGGTTATTTGATTATCGCCGTCAAAGATGATTGGCGGCCCCTCGGCTATACCGACGATGCGGGTAACCTCGTCGGGTTTGAAATTGATATTGCTCGCCAACTCGCAGAAGCGCTATTCGGCGATGCTACGGCAGTAGAGTTGCGTCCTGTCGCGAACCCAGACCGCATTCCTGCAGTACTGAACGACGACGTCGATATTGCCATTGCTAACCTGTCGATCACGCCGATGCGAGAACGGGTTGTCAGCTTTAGCACACCCTATTACCTCGACGGGACGGCTTTCGTCACTCGTGATCCCCAAGTTCAGGGCATTGCTGATTTAGCACAGCAGGCGATCGCCCTAATCGAAGGGTCTGAAGCCGTGGCCCATGTCAACTATCTCCTACCAGCGGCCACGCTGGTGGGGGTACCTTCCTACGAAGCCGCTTACACCACTATTGAATCAGGCCAGGTCAGCGCGTTCGCTGCCGATGTCACGGTGCTCAGCGGCTGGGTACAGGAGTATCCCGACTATCAGCTGCTGCCCACAGTACTGACCGCAGAGCCCTTGGCCGTCGTGCTGCCTAAGGGTAATCAGCATCTCACCCTTCGCACCTTTGTTAACGAGACGATTAATCAGTGGCACGAAACCGGCTGGTTAGAAACGCAAGCGACCTATTGGGGCCTACCGTGAGCCAAGTTAGCTGAAGTACGTTGATCAATGGATGAAAGTCTGTAGGCAAGTTTTCTCCCCCTCAGCCGTTCATTCGATCGAACCCTGATCTACATAGCTTCACAAACCTCAGGGCTTTGATAATGAAGGGGTTAAGCGTGTCAAGATAGTGAGGATAGAACACTATTTTCGAGTTGGATTTTTGATCTCGGTGATATGGAAGATACCAATCTGCTGTTGACCTATTTAGTCACGCTGCTGGTTTTGCTCGGTGTGGCGGCCGTCCTGGTTTTTCGTCAGGTTTACAAAACCCGACGGGTTGAAGGCACCCTCAGCCGCTTGCAAGCCAAATTAACCAAAGAGAAAGGCACAGCCCAAGAGCACTACGAATTGGGTAGTCTGATGGTCGATAAGAAACTCTACTCCCAGGCCATCATTCATCTCAAACAGGCGCTCAAACTCTTAGATAAGGAAGAATCCGAAAAAGC
Organism: uncultured Halomicronema sp.; assembly: GCA_937897665.1. Lineage (GTDB taxonomy): Bacteria > Cyanobacteriota > Cyanobacteriia > Phormidesmidales > Phormidesmidaceae > Halomicronema. Next base: position 7,890 of record CALCPB010000055.1, read on the forward strand.
TGCCATGATCTACAATGCGCTGGGATTTTCGTATTTTGCGCAAGAGCAATATGACGTCGCCATCCGGCAGTATAAAGAAGCATTGGATATCGCACCTGGCTATGTCACGGCGCTCAACAACTTGGGCCACAGCTATGAGCGCAAGCAGTTGATCGCTCAATCTCTAGAGTCTTACGAAAAAGCGCTGGAGTATGAGCCCAGCAACAAGACTGCCAAGCGGCGGGCCGACTCCTTACGCAAGCGGTTGGCACCAACCAGTCCGGAATAGGCGGTTAGGAACGGTTGATATCGGGTGGCGAGACCTTGGCCGACTGGGTAGCACGGTTGATTTTACGACGGTACATTAGACTCTTTTGATTCGCCACAAAGCAAGCCGAGGGCTGAGCTAAAAAAGTATGACCAAGGGCGATCGCGGCGGTGAGCTGCGCTGAAGTCATGTTCTTATAAGCCGGTCTTTCAATCGCTCGATACCATTCACAGCCGCAAACATTATCCAAGATAATTCTGGCGAAACAGTGATTAAAGCTTACTGGATATCGCTGCTGCCGAGCGGCCTGCGGCAGCTGGTGATTGACCAAGTCGAGGTATTGCTCAGTCAAAGTTATGTGAGACGTTTGCACCTTCAAAAGCCCGATTCATCTGCTTTGAACTTAACGCCTTAGCCAGCCGCTCTGGGATCGCGGTGGCCGCGACAGACCATGCAAGCCGGGCAAGCTCTACGGCATAAGAAAGCTGATCAGAGTGTGGCTCAAACCAGCTGAGTGACCGCGTCAAACTGTGACTTGCGAGACCGCCTCAAAACGCGGTGGCCGTTGGCATAATTAAATGAACGGTTACGCCCTGCTGAACTGTCTAAGAGCCTGTAAGTAATGTCTGATCCGTCGCCGATCAAGCCTTCCCGCCGTAACTTGCTACAGCTGTTGGGTCTGGCCGGTGGCGCAGCCCTGGTGGCCCCCCTAACCCGAGGCTGGCGACAAGCAACTGCAACCACAGCGTCGCTCCCTTCTCAAATTTCCTTTGGCACCTTTCCTCAAGCCACGCCGCTCGCGGCGGCTAACCTCAGTCCTCATCGGGTCGCGCTGATTAAAACCAATGATCGGGCGGCGGGGGTGCGTCAGGCGATCGCCCTGCTGCAACCCCCAAGCTTTAGTGGCAAGCGCGTTTTTATCAAACCTAATTACAACACCGGCGATCCTGCTCCGGCAGCCACCGCCCCGGTCGTTCTAGAAACGCTAGTGCAAACCATCCAGGACGCGGGGGCTAGCCAAATTACCGTCGGCGATCGCTCTGGCATGGCCGATACCCGTTTGGCCATGCAGCAAATGCAGGTGTTTGCCTTGGCCGACCGCTATGGTTTTACCTCGTTGGTGTTTGACGAGTTGGGGCGCGAGGGCTGGCAGTATTTTGCGGGAGCGGGGACAAATTGGTCTCAAGGATTCGCGATCGCTCGGCCAGTTTTAGACGCCGACGCTATTGTGAATGTCTGCTGCTTAAAAACCCATCGCTTTGGCGGTCACTTTACCCTGTCACTCAAAAATACGATTGGTATGGTGGCCCGCCGCGTACCCGGTGATGACCACGACTACATGCGAGAACTGCACAGTTCGGCTAATCAGCGGCTGATGATCGCTGAAGTCAATCAGACCTATCGTCCTTCACTGATCGTGATTGACGGGGTCGATGCATTTGTATCGGGTGGCCCCGCCGAAGGCGAAAAAGTCAACGCAGGCGTCATGCTAGCCAGTACTGATCGCGTCGCCATTGATGCGGTTGGCATTGCCATCTTGCGCCGACTAGGCACCACCCAGACCGTGTCAGACGGCTCGATCTGGAGCCAAACTCAGATTCGCCGAGCGGCGGATTTAGGCTTAGGCGCAGTAAATGCAGCAGCGGTGGAATTAGTCACACAGGACAGTGCCAGTGCTGAAATGGCTGATCAGATTCGCCCCTTTCTAACTTAATTGCGGGTTGAGTCAGCTACGGAGAAAGGGATGACCGGCATTAAGGGTGAGCACCCGCAAATGGTCAGGAATTAGCGGTCAGGATGGCCTACGCACCCATCCACTTTAGGGGTCACAGCCAGCCGCGCAAACGATAAATAGCAAAGTCAATGTATTCCTAAATTGCCCGACTGGTGTCCTCTAAATTTTTTGCATCAGTCAGCGAATTGAGCACAAACGCCTGGGGAGTGCCGCGTTTCTGACTAAAAAAGCCTTGTACCACTAAAAAATCAGTGGGCGCGGCGATCGCATCAATTCCCTGCTTTTGGAAGATCGCTAGCGATCGCGGCATGTGAATCGCCGACGTGACCAGCAAAATTTGACTCAGTCCTTCTTGCTCTAAAATTTCTTTCACATTGACGGCATTTTGATAGGTATTGAGGGAGGTTGACTCCATCAAAATGTCAGACTCTGGCACCCCCATAGCCATCGCAATTTGGGCCATATCTTCCGCTTCGGAAGCACCGCCTTTTTTCCAATTAATGCGACCACCGCTCAAAATCACCTTGGGAGCTTTGCCCGCTTTGTAGAGCTGCGCGCCGTGCAGCACGCGATCGCCCGCTTCTTTGACATCAACCCAGGGGCGCGGCTCAATTGCCGCCCGAGTACTCCCGCCCAACACCACAATCGCCTCAGCTAACGGTACTGGCTCCGGGGGCAGATTGCGCCATTCCAACGACTGCACCAAGCTCCCCGCGACCCAGGTATTGCTGCTGATCAGCAAAATTCCCAGGGCGATTGCGGTACTGGTCAAGGCACGGCCCCGCCGCTTGCGCCAAATCCACCACAGGGTCAATACCAGCAAGAGCGTTGCCAGCCCTACGGGGTAAATCAGCAGTGGCAGCAGTTTCGATAAGAATATGAACATCTCAACACCTACAGCGGTATTCCAGTGAGTTCAGTACAAACGAGTTGAGACGGGGCATCAGATTCAAGGATACGCTGGGGTTGCTCTACTCATTTCATTTGAGACCGATGTATCGACTCCGCTAATATGCCCGACGAGCTTGCCGCCCTCAAAGTTGAGAGACTTTGAAGTCGGCCTTTCTCAAACTGGGGGAATCAAGTGGGCAAGGCTAGACTCAACGGCAGCAGTCTGGTGGTTGCTTGGTTACAGCGAAAGCATTATTCAGATAAAGACTCTTGAGCCCGCCGTCGCCGCTCACGAAAGCGCCGTAGGCGCAGCCAACAGTACAGCGCCAGACCGATGACAAGACCCAAGGCTAAAACGGGCGCGAGAATTGCCAAGATCGACAACACTGCCGCCGATAGTAATTCCATGAATCCAAGCACGGGGCTAGCCAGACCAGCCGTGGTGCCTGCTGTCGCTAATCGAGTCAGGGCGGTCGCCCCTTCGACCAGTTCAGCCGTGCCGCCGCCCGCGATCGCGGCTGTAGACCACAGCATCACCGGATTGATATCTCCTACCATTGACAGGCTCAAGGCGGTCATGGCCATGCCCGCAATGGGAGCTGCAATCAACTCGACACTATCCAAGGCATTACTCACCCAAGGGGTAAAGTAAGCGGCCACTTCGATCAGCGTTGCCATGCCCAGCGTAATGACAGTAATGGGATTGCCCAACCACTGCCAATCAGCGGCTGGGGTCACCACACCCTGCATCGTGGCCAAGCTCATAGCAAAGGGGGGAATAAAAACTCGAAATCCACAGGCCGCGCTCAAGCCTAGGCCCAAACAAAGAGCCAGAACAATGTTTGCAGTATCCATCACAAGCGTTAAATCAAAAAGACGCCAACCTAGAGACTAGGTTGGCAAAACTTGAACGATTGACCCCGCTGGTCGCCATCGCGTTCCATCCAGAGATAGCCAACCTCTTGTTCAGCTTAAGCGTTTGGCTTGATTTAGGCTGCATGATCGGCTCATGTCGACCCATCAAATAGCGTCTTTTTTAGGCTTTATGGCATTACCCTAATCAAGACTTAAATAAGAGTTTGTAGGGCTGCTTGAGGCCTCAAAACTCAGGCTCAAGCGCCTTTTTAAGCAACGGTCGAAAAGTTTAAGAAACGGTTGAAAAGACGGGTAGCGGACAGGTTTCCGGCATCGGCGGAATGGTGCAGGCGGTAGCGGTTTCGGGCACGCGCATCACGACTTCGCGAAAGACAGGAGCCTCAAAATATTGACAGCCGTGACAGGGACCAGCGGGGTTCATCGCACAGCGGAGGTAGGGCGATCGCGCATTCATTTGGCAGGTAAAGTCGCCAATGACATAACCCAGACCTTCTACGTAGTTGAGGTCGCGATCCCGTTGAATGGCCGCCTTAAATCCGCGCTGAGCGGCCACCGCCATCGCCCGCCCAAAATCAGCCTGAACGCGATCACGGGCGCGCAGACTAATCCAAGCAGAAATGAGCGCCGGGACTAAACTCAGACCAAAAACTAGCAGCACAATCAGCATAAATACCCTATAAATTTCATCTCGGTTGTCGATTGGTAAATCCTATCGTGAGGACGAAAGATTCTGGTCTCACCTTTATGTATTTGTAGTAATCTGCATGGATTTGCATGAAGTTATGAAAACATAACCCCGAGCGATCCTGTCTCTCACGGCTGCCATCGTTCTCTACACTCCAACAGGCACAACCTATTGAGCTTCGTCTTGAGGCTTAGGCTTATAGGTTGACGCAACATGAAGTTCCTTTAACTGCTTTTTGTCCACGCTGGCCGGTGCCGACGTTAGCAAGCAGCGCGCCTGTTGCGTTTTGGGAAAGGCGATCGCGTCGCGAATCGACTCTTCACCGGCCATCAACATCACCCAGCGATCGAGCCCGTAGGCAATGCCGCCATGGGGGGGCGTGCCGTACTCAAACGCTTCCAGCAAAAAGCCGAACTTGTCCTGTGCTTCTGCCTCTGACAGACCGATGGTCTCAAATACCTGTCGCTGCACCTCAGGCTGATAGATGCGCAAGCTGCCCCCGCCAATCTCATAACCGTTGAGCACTAAGTCATAGGCCTGAGCGCGAGCCGTTTTGAGCTCGTGTGCTTCTTCCGGACGGGGGGCAGTAAAGGGGTGATGCAGCGCTTCGAGGCGCTGTTCATCTGCATTCCACTCAAACATGGGAAAGTCAGTCACCCACAATAGATTGAGCGCATCGTCGGGGATCAGGTTCATTTCTTTGGCGATCGCCTGCCGCACTCGATCCAGCGTGGCATTGACCACGGCACTCGAGCCAGCCCCAAACAGCAACAGCGTCCCCGGCTGAGCACCGGTGCGTTGCAGCAGCTCTTCCGTCTGAGTTGGCGTTAAGTTGTCCTTGATTGCCCCAATCGTATCGATGCCGTCGTTCTCCCGCACGCGGATATAGGCTAAGCCCTTGGCCCCGGCGGCAGCCGCCACCTTAAACAGGTCTCCCCCCGGCTTGATGCGCACGTTTGAGATGACGTCGTTGCCATCGGGAATCGGCAATACCTTCACCATGCCCCCCGATTTCACCGCGCCGGAAAACACCTTGAAGCCCGAGTCGGCCACCAGGTCAGACACCTCAACCAGCTCTAGGCCATAACGCGTGTCAGGTTTATCGCTGCCATAGCGCTCCATCGCTTCGGCATAGGTGAGACGGGCAAAGGGCCGCGACC
>CALCPB010000056.1 GCA_937897665.1 uncultured Halomicronema sp.
GGTGAGCACAACCCCGTAGCTATCAAGACTTTGGATGCTGTCAATGGCGTTCAACAATGCCTCGATGGCCATAGCATCGGCAGTTGTGGGCAATAGCACTAAGTCTGAACCGGTTGCGAAGTCTTCTAAGTCCTCAGCGTTGGGATTGCCTGCTGTGTCGATGATTGTGTGCTCCATGCCCCGTGACTTTTTAGGCGCTGCCATGAGGGAGCAAACGCCAAAGGGTAGGGAGCCACGCTTAGCCCAGTTGAGACAGCTATGGTTAGGGTCAGCATCGACTAACAGAACATGTTCTGATGATTGAGCAAAGTAGGCGGCAAGGTGTAACGCTGTGGTTGTCTTGCCAATTCCGCCCTTAAAGCCCGCTACGGTGATTATCATCTGCCCGCCTTTAGGAACATGTTTTAAGTTTATGCTGACTCTTTGGGATCGGCGTAGCTTTGCTTTCCACAGTCATGGCAGTAGATTCGCTGCCGTCCTTTGGGTGCCCCAGCCTTTTTAGTGTTGGTCGATTTGCACTTAGGGCATGTCAGCACCTCACTGGCGGCGCGGGGGAATAGCAGTTTGGGAACGGTCACACAGAAGGGCTTAGCGCTGCCCTGGTGCTTGGCAATGGCATAAAAGGGGGATTGCTCCGATAGGGCTTCCAGTTCCCCTAACAGGGTGTTTTTAGCCCTGCCCTTGAGCCCATTCTCTACATAGTCAATGGCGACCTCAGATAGATAAATCTGGGCCATGTTGCGTACATCAGACCATTGAAAGCCGGGTAGGCAGTTGCCATTTTGGCCCAGCAGGATTAGGAACCGGTTGCGATGCCGTCCCATCTTCACCAGGTCTTTAATGGGGCTTTTCAGATCATGGTCTTTGATGAGGGTATCTGCTTCATCAATCACCAGCACATGGGGCTTAGGTAGCTTGTCGCCTTTGGCTGATTGTCCCCATTCCCTAACCACTTCGGCGGCGGTCTCGGCATCGTCGTAGACGCTGGGTTGCTGTGCCCAGTCGGTATCACTGCCGTATGGGTCAAGCACGGTAAAGACGGCATGAACCCCCAGAGACGCTAGGCCACCGTCGATAATCTGATTGACCATGTGAGACTTGCCGCTACCAGACTGGCCCGCTATCCGTAGGTGGATGGGGGCGGCTCCCTCACCCCAGTCGTGAGTTAAGAGGCCCTTCAGTTGCTCGATGGTGAGCAGGGTAGACTTACCGGCTTTAGCCAGCTTCGATTGGGCCTTGGCTAGTTGGATGGATAGATGATTGATTTCTGCCAGCAATGGCCCTTCAATCACTGGCCTGACTTCATCGATCACGGCCATCTTGGAGCGGCCTAACCATTCCTCGGTTTGCAGTTTTTCCCGTTGCAGCTCATTGATGGCGGCTTGTTGCTCATTGCTGAATTGAGCCCTGGCAATATCAATCTGCTCTTGAGCTTCGGATATCAGCCGGGTTCTGATATCCCGATATTGGGCAGTGATGGCGGCAAGCTGTGACTTGCGCTTTTTCAAGTCGGCATCGATAGCTTTAATAGCTTGAACGTACCGGCCTCTGATCGTTTCGAGTTGCTGGGTGAGGGTGGCCACGGCGGCTGATTTGGCCCGCTCATGTTCCGTATTGAGTCGATTAAGTTCTAAGTTGCAGTCGTGCCTTAGGGTCTCGATTTCCATCGTCTGAGCTGTCTTAGCCTCAGCGATCGCTCGATTATTCCACTCCTCAATATGGGCTTTTGCCTTAGCTTCCAGTTCCCGGAGCTGGGTTGTGTGGCGGGTTTCCAGTTCGCTGATTGAGCGCTGTATGTCGTTGCGTTGCAGTTCTAGGCTACGGATTTCCTGCTGTATGGCGTGGCGTTGGGCCTCATCCATGTTCACCGGCACAATCACCGGCCCTTGCAGTTTTGTCCTGGCAGCTCTGGCTACGGCCCCGACCGGTGAGCGTGATTTGAGCACCTTTGAGCCGATAGCAAGGGTGCCAGCGGTGACCAGGCCCAAGGCTCCCAAGCCACCCAGACCGGCACCGCTACCACTGGCATAAGCTTGGGCGTCCTGACAGGGGTGCCAGAGCTGTTGACCACCGGGGGGTGATTGGGTTTCCCAGCATTGCCCATCTATCTCTTTACGCATCGGGAGACCCTCCAAAGAGGTTTGCCCCGATGCGCTGACCAACCTTGTGATTGAGCTGTTTGGCAACAGTTTCGAGCTGCCGTAGGCGTTCCTGGGAGCTGGCAAGCTCTAGTGATTGAGTCTGGAGTGAGACCGCCCAGTCTTGCTCTAGGAGCTTATGCTGAGCCCCCAGGTACTTAACCCGTGATTGTTCAGTAGAGAGCTGCTGTTGCTCTCCCTTGAGCTTGGTTTCAGCGCTTTTGACTTTGATATCCGCTGATTGTATTGACAGCTCCATGAGCCGGTCTTGACGGTCTTCTAGGGCCAGTGACCGGCGTTCACGGGTGACTTGGCGCTTAGCTCTATCGGCTGCAATTGAGGCGATTTGAGCCTTAGCGGATTCGGTTTCCGCTTGCCATTCTGCGGTTGATTTTCCCTGGTACATGATTTGTTTTTTCTAGAAAGTTATAGAGAGCCGGACCGTTTAACCTCCATCAGGGCGTCTAACCCTTCATAAACAAGGCGACGTGCAACCTTGACGGCCTGGTCACCGTTGATTTCCTTTTCATGGGTTGAGTGCTCTTCGATGTATTGCCTAATGGCAACTTCAGTCACGCTCAAGATGTCAGCCGCGCTCATTAATGCAGAAATACCGTTTTCAACTTTGTCGAGCTGAGCAGGTTGAGTTTTCATGCTTCATCCGGCCCTGACAAAGGGTTGAATTGGTCCAACCTTTCTCTTTGAAAGCCGTAATTTAGGAATGAAGTAGCTTTATCAATGGGGTTATAGGCTTCGTCGAGAATGCAGATTGCGTCATCAACCACGTCACTGAAACCCAGATAGGCATTAGTCTCGTTTTCCGATTGCTCACAGGCCAAGCGGAGTACGTTTAGGTAGCTCCTGAGCTTTAACAACCGGATGCAAGATTTCTGGGCCTCATGAGCGTGTTTTTGGATGTCGCCTTTGGTTAGTTGGCGCGGTTTGCTATTCATCAGAGATGCCTTCAATAGGGTGTTTAATGCCCGTTAAATGGGGTTTGAACCCGCTATAAACGGGGCTTGTGGCAGTAGAAGCGGTCCCTGATTCAGGTTGATGTTGTCTAGAGCGCGAGGATTGCCAGTATTACTAGAGCCCTCCAAATCAAGCGGCAGATTGAGGCTTTGGGGCAGTGGTTACCCCCTGAGAACGTAGGTATTCACCCACCATCGCGTTCTTGCGACTCTCAGCACTTTGGATGATTTGAGCCCCTAGAGCTGCTCCTAGTTGGTCACCCAGGTTTTGACCATTCACTAGGAGTTGATGGGTGAGGTTTTGGGTATTGGCGGCGCTGGCCTGACAGAGGTCTGAGATTTGGCCGGTCAAGGTGGCGACGGCGGCGCTCCGGTCGGTGGCTTGGTAATCAATGGGGACCAATGCGCCCCCAGTTCCTAGCCCAGTGAAGGGATCGGCGTAGGTAGGGGTCTCAACAGTCATGGACACATGATGTCCAGACTGTTGTTCAAGTGCTTTTTTCCAAAGGGTTGCAGGGTATTTCTTGGCTTTGCCTTGTTCAATGCAAGCAACATTAAATTCCTTTTGCCCAAAAGCTTGAATCCACTGATAGATAACAGTTCGAGAGCTGCCGGTTAGGCGGTGAATATCGCTTACGCTGTACGGCTCATTGTTCAGTTTGATGTTCACGGTTGTTCAGTCCTCTGTCTTACTTCGACTCTAGAGTTGTAGCAATCTTCTCAAAAACTTGTCAATATCTTCTCAAAATGTTTTCATTAGGTATCAAGTCGCAGAGCAAGTCAGGGCATGTACCCTATATGTGAAGGTTTTGGGAAGTTATCAGCTATGCCAGAACGGCTTAATATCAGGCACCCTGGGGAGTTTTACGGTGACATGCTGGCCATTGAGGCGTTTCTTAAGGGCGGGCGCTCCCTGTCAGAAGAAGCTTGCAATCTGCTGTGTGCTCGCCTGATGCAGAGACGGGAGATTAGAGGGGAAATGCTGGGGCATCTTGCCGCAAAGAGAAAAATCACAGTCAATGCTTTGGTTGATCAAATCCTCAAGGGTCAAGCGATCTCTCTAACTCCCGAAGAATATAAAGCGATGCCGTCAGATGAAGAACCGGAGGCTGCGCCATAACTGATAAGGCGCAACGAGTAGAACGCCACAAACTTTTGAACAATTGAGCAAAAACGACTTTCAAGTCGAATTTCCGCAATTGCGGGAAGAGAAAACTAGAGGCCACAAGTTCATGACTGACAAGGCACAACGGGAAACAATATTTGTCGGAAGTCTTGAGATAGAGGGCTTTCAGATGCCTGACGGCTCTTATCGAATGAGTCAGGCACAAGCTGCTGAATGCATCGGTACCACCGCTCAGAACGCATCAAACTTTTTGCGCTCAAAGGTATTCAAAGCCTTGCGGGGTGAGGAAAGCACGGATCAAGGTTTTGAGACAATCGACGTTGAATCGTCGCAGCAATCCACAGGGGGAACCCGAATCAATGCTGTCCCTCTTGATGTCGTCATGCTGTTTTGGCTTTACCAATGCTCACGGGGGAATAAGCCAGCGCTCGGCCTATTAGCAGCCCTGGCCACGGAGACATTAGAACGACGTTTTGATAGTGCTTTTGGCGTTGCCCACTCTGAAGGGGAGTATAACCAGCGGCTTGCAAATCGCTTGCAGCGCGTAGAACAGCAACTAACCTTGTTAGCCGATGCCTATGCAGAGCCCGACATCCTCAGAGAGGAGAATGAACGGCTCAAAGACCAGATCCGGCAACTCGGACAGAAACCTTTTGCGGGTTAACCTGGTTCAGTTTTCCAGCCTTGCCCTAAGATCGGCACCCAAAGGAGGTGATGACAATGTGACCCTAACTACCCCAGATACACGAAGACCCCAGGCAAAGGTTTGGCGACCGCCTGAGGACTCGTAGGGGATATTTAAAATTTCTGACCCCATCGTACACGCCCCAATCGGGACGTGCAAGGTTTTGCATGGTTGTCAACAGGAAACGTTTCATGTTGGAGGCGAAGGCTTCTGAGCCTAGATTTAGGCGGGTTCCTCAGAAAGCCGTATTCAGCCATCAGCCTCATGGAGCGTCCAGTTAACACAACGCAAGTTTCTGCAATTGCAGAAATCAAACCAAATGCGTCATGCATGTCGCATTTGAAGAACAACAGAGTGAAAACAGCAGAATGGACATCGCGATTATTGAGCTAGCGTCCCTATTAGCAGCACCATTGATGTCTCTACAATTGTAGAAATCAAATAAATGTTGCAATTGAAATTCTTTAAAAGGGGGTTTAAAGGGGGGTTTAAAGGCCCTTTAAAGATTTGGGCGTCAAATTTTTCACCACCCCTAGGGGGACAAGCGTTGGCAAACTTGTGAACTGGCGCTACCCATGCGAACAGGTGTACAATAGGTCGATGCTTTTTACGGGACTCTGGTCTTGATATCGTTTCAACCCAGTTGAAAAGCAAATGCTGGATAAACACTTACATTTTGATCCATGGCATCTCAACCCATCACCATTCGCATACCAGACGATCAGTTATTAGCTATTGAAACCAAGGCTAAGACTGAAAATGTCAAAAGGCAAGTCATTTTAAAAATGGCTATTGCCAGGTTTGTTGAATCGCAACAACTGAATACTTAGCAAATTAAAAACGTCCGCAGTTAATTAATAACTACGGACGCTCTTTTTATTAAACGCACAAGGGTGTCGATTGGAACCCGTCCCCCTAGTGCCATTCGATGAGTACTGCGACACGCAAATATCGCTGGTACTCTGCCAACCCCATCCAGGCAGCAACCATGGACCGAGTTATTAATAAGTTAACACTACCGTTAACGCCGTCAACTAAATCGTCACCCGCCCCAGACAAAAGGCCCGTAAACATTGACCTAGGCCCACATTATACCGTGAACAAACATGTTCACAAGGGGGTCTCGGGTGACGATGACAGAAGCCTTAGGCACCAAGTATTTGACGCTCTTGATAATAACCAGGGGCTACCTGACTCAGTGCTTCAAGAGTTCAGAGAAAGTGGCATCCCTGATCACCTAACTTTGGCCAATATCCAATGGCTCGAAGGGGATGCGGCCCTTGAGTACCTGCTAGGAGACAAGCTGGCCAGCTACAAGGGCCATGCTCAGCAATACGCTACCGGCCCGGTTCGGTCGCTGCTAAAGCGCTACGAATCAATCAGAGCAGGGATGTGGTGTACCCGTGACGGTGTGCCCTATGCCAAGCCGGTCAACCCACGGCCTGACCCTAACAAGCTTGGGGGAGGAATTAAGTATGAGACGGCCCCAGGTGCCGTGGCCTCTCCAGAGCTACCTCATCTCACCACCTGGGAACTGCAAGCCATTTGCGACCGGTTTGGATTGGCGATTGATGAAGCATTGCAAGCTATCAAGCAACAGGCGTTGGAGCTGGGGGGCAGTTCTGAAGCATTAGCCCAGTCGTTTCATGGGCAGCTCTCCGATGGCTACACACTCCCCAGAGAAGCCTTTTGGGCATGGTGGCAAGCCAGCGGCAATCCTATCGCCATTGTTGAGGGATTCAAGAAAGCGCTGGCATTGCTGGCCAATGGCTTGCCCGCGATCGCTGTTCGCGGCATCACTCAATGGCATCTCAAAGGGGGCATTGAACTGCATCCCGAGCTGGCCCGGTTTGCCACCAAAGGGCGGCTGATTTATGTGGTGTTCGACCAAGACACCAAGGCTAAGACCATTGCCAACGTGCGGATTCAGATTCGCAAACTGGGAGCAGTGCTAGAGGGGCGGCGGTGTAAGGTGCTGGTTCCCACCTGGGGCAGCTCCGAGGGGAAGGGAATTGATGATGTCATTTATGGGACACAAGATGAAGCAGAAAGCGCTCAACTGTCTCGACTAGATCAAATCCTGGGGGATGCCCCCACCCTGAAGCAGTTCAAACGGAGCTGTCAGACCTGGGCGGCATTCAACAACATCAAGCGGTACAACACCCTGAGCTTTCCGATTGAGCGGGAAACCGAGGGGCAGTATCTGCCTGAGCTGCCGCCGCTTCAACCCGGCGCAATCCATGTGGTAGCCGCCACGATGAACACCGGTAAGACCTACCGCATCGGTCGGGACTATGTTCAGAGCGCCTTAGCCAGCGGCTATCACGTCTTGGTCCTGTCTCCGCTGAATAGCTTGGGCCAGCAGACCGCTAAGGATTGGCAGATTGCCCATATCCACGACCAAGGAGCCAACGGCAAAGACCAAAAGGAGTTCTGGGAGTCGATACGAACGAAACCCGGCGTCGTGCTCTGCCCTGACTCCATTGCCAAACTGCCCCAATGGTTTTGGGATAAGCCCCTGTTGCTGATCTTGGATGAAGCCAACCAGGTCACCGAACATATCTGCCAGGGCGATACCCTCAAGAGCCGCTATGGCGTCGTCAATGAGCACCTGTCAAAAGTAGCCAAGCTGGCCATTGAATCAAACGGGGCCATCGTGTTGAGCGAGGCCAACATCCCAGACCGAGCGGTGAAATTCTGGCAAAGTCTTTCCGGCGCTGAGTCAGTGCGCTGCATTCGCCACCGCAAACAGGGAAGCCCCTGGGATTGCACCGTCTTTGTAGGTATGGCCTCAGGCTTCCGAGCAGAGTTGATCGCCAAGGTTGACCAGGGAGAACGGCTGCTGTTTGTGACCACATCCCAGCGGGAAGCCAAGCGACTGGAAAAGGTGCTGGCGGTTGAGGGTCGCAAGGTGGTGCGTATCGATTCAGAGACCAATGAAGGCGGTGCATTCAAACTGTTTTTCCAGGCCCCTGACACCTGGCTAGAGGTCAATCAGCCTGACATTCTCATCCTCTCTCCCAGCGCCAAAAGTGGGGTGAGCATTCAGGGCGGGGTACCGGTTGGTGAGGCTTATTTTCAAGCGGTGTGGGGATACTTCCCATCACTGGCCACAGACACCCACATGCAACTGCTGGGGCGGTATCGGCCCGCTGTTCCTCGGGTAATGTTCTGCCCTGGCTTCATTCGAGGCACGGCAGACGAATCGCTGTTCACCCCCCAGGCCATCAAGAAACGGCTCAAGAGTAACTGTCAAACCCTATCCACAGCACTAGAACTGGCCAGCACTGGCGATCAGGATTTGATGGAACTAGAGGCCACCATCCTTGAATACTTGGCTGAGAGCAAGGCCGTCAGCGGCGCTCAAAAGTCTATTGCCCATGACGCCCTGGTGGACCGCTTAGAGGCATCGGGGCACCTGGTCACCTGCCTTCAGACCAAACTGCACAAGCCCACATCAGAACTCTGGAAACAGGTTCAAGAGGGCATCTGGCAGGATGAAGCCCTAGAACTATCCCAGACCCAGATCGAATCAGGTCAGGATGCTGACTGGGCCTATCGCGCCCTCGACTCCATTGAGTCCACCAGAGAGATCCGGCTGATTGCCCATAAGGTGCTCTGGCGTGAGGAGTTCCCAGGGGTGTCATTCGATGAACCAGACGAGGTTTACCAGGCGCTCTGTGCAGACTATGGGGCGATGCGGCGCGGGGTGCTGCTCCAAGCTAGGGCCGAGAATCTAGAGGCCACCAAGGCTGAGGATAAGGAGCACCTAGAGGCGCTGCTATCAGGTAAGGTCCGAGCCCTTCACCGGGCACCGAAAAACTTTGCCAAGGCAGCAATCATTCACCACTTGGGCTTATTGGATTTGCTCGACGGTAAGTCATGGAGCAATCGCGACCCGAGGGCCATTGCCATCAAACAGAAGGCGCTGAAGTATTCAAGGGAGATCAACTACTATCTACGGCTCACCATCAACGACGATCAGACCCCCTCAGAGATTTGCAACAAGCTACTTAAGAAGCTGGGTCTAGAAGCCGAGGTCATCGGACGCCCCGGCCCCCGTGGGGTAGCTCGCGACAAGGTCTATGCCCTTGAGAATGCCGACAATGCAGTACGGATGCGATTGCTGAAAGCTTCACGGGATAGGCTTTCTGATTCCGTGTCCCCGATTTGCAATAAAGAAACTGATTCTTATACGAATCAAGGACACGCCCCCTCAAACCCCCAAGCCGTAGGCGATAGAGGGGGCGGTTGGGCTCCAGGCTGCATGGTCAGGGTGCTGGCCACAGGGGTGACCGCCCTGATTGAGGACATCAGAGACGGTTTGGCCACCTTGGGCACGGTAACCGGTGAGTTAATCGCCGATCCCGTCCCTGTTAATGAGTTGGCACCGGCCTAATGAGCAAGGAATCAGCGCTCGAACAGAAGCACCATTTGGTTGCTGAGGCTTTGGCCAATGGCAAAACCAATAAAGCTGCCGGTCAATTGGTGGATGTCTCCGAATCATCGGTGATTCGGTGGAAGCGGCGGCAAGACTTCAGGGACTTGATAGAGCACTATCGCCCTGCCAGCCGGGTTGCTCAGGTGGTGCAAGCCCAGCAGCACAATTACGACCTGCTCAAGGAAGCCAGGGACGCTGAAATCCTTCTGACCGTTGAGCTAAGGAACGCCCTCGAAAAAGTGATTGGCGTCATCTCGAAACGACTTGAGCACATGAGTGATGAAGAAATGGAGAACCTTGCTATCAGGCATCTATCGCCCCTGCTCAAGGTGGTGGGTGAGGGCCTTGGCATCGTGCAACTGAGTCACGACCGCTTTACCGGATACGGATTGCTGATTAAAGAGCTAGAGGCCATCCTTGAAAGTCGCCAAACCCTCACAGACGCTAATTAATCGCCCGCCATTGCTGGGGCCGCTGCAAACCTTCAGGGTGAGCAGCACTAGCCTGGGTGTTGAGCCGCCCAAGACTTGGGCCAAATGGGCTGGGTTTGTCCCGTCGATTGAGATTCGCAGCGGCGGCAAGATTCAACCGATGAAGCCCTGGCCTTGGCAAGTGGCCCTAGTCGATCAGGTGCTCCGGGATTGGGCCTATCGGTCTGCTTATGTGTTTGGCAAAAGCCGCCAGTGCGGAGCCTCTGAGGGGCTTCTCAGCCTGATTCTGTGGCTGTGCTTAATCTCGGGCTCTGGCTTGGTCCCAGGTGTTGAGCGGGGGTTTACCGCCCTGGTGGCCAGTCGCACCTATCAAGACGCCATGCTGTTGGGCCGTCGTCTCCGCAGGATGGTCAAAAGCTTAGGGCTCAAACTGGACACGGATTCCCTAAACCTGGTGGCACTTCCTAACGGGTCAACCGTGCTATTTAGAAGCGCTGACCCTGACTCGATTGGACGCGGTATCGAGTCGGTCAACATGGTGGTTCTGGATGAGTTCAGTTTCTACTCGGAGCAGGCCCGCACATTGGAAGCGATCGCGCCTTCCATGACCTCAGTTCCTAACAGCAAACTGTTCACTGTCAGCACCCCCAACGGCAAGGGGGATGAGTTTTGGCGACTGCTCACCTCAGCCGTGCCAGAGCTTGAGCTTGAGCGGATGCTTGAGGAGATTCGCACCGAGCAAACCGCCCCCTTCCAAATCATCCAAGGTTCCCCCCGCCTGATTCTCCTGAACTGGAGAGAGGTCTATGGCCACAAAAAGGACACCTTTCTTCAGGAGATTAAAGAGGAGTTCAACCTGACTGAAGTCACCATCAGGCAGGAATACGAAATGGAGTTCCTAAGCGAGTCAGACAACTTCATTTTCCCCCTCGGTCTGGTCAAAAGTTGCACCGCTGGCACCCTGCTACCGGCTGAGGATGGGGCTATCTATTACGCCGGTATCGACGTAGCCACGTCTTCAGATCAGAACAGTGACTACACCGTCTGCATCATTATTGAGAAGCTTTGGGCAAAGGGTTCTGAGCGGTATCGAGTCGTGGCCTTGTATCGCCGTCGCACCGGCTCAAGCCCTCAGCACCTGAGCGCCATAGCCAAGCTCATCGAAGCCTATGAGCCCATCTCTACAACCATCGAGACCAATGGCCCCGGCAAGGTATGGGCAGAGTCGCTATCAGGCTTAAGCTTGCCGACCGAGTTAGAAAGCTTCACCACTTCCCGCAATTCCAAAGAGGCGCTGATATCGCGCCTGGTCTTAGCAATGGAAGCAGAAAAGCTATGGATCCCAGAGGGGCCAATCACCGAAGAATTGTTGAGCTTTAGGAGGAATAAGAACGGCCAAATGGAAGCCGCAAATAATAGCCACGATGATTGCGTTATCAGCTTAGGACTCGCGTTAACTGGAGCCACAAAGACATGAATTATCGAAGCATGATGAATGACTGGGCCAACATGGGAATGCCCAATCGCAGCTCATACGGAACCCACAGCCCCCGCTTCCCTGAACGGGATGAGGACAGCAAACCTCGATACATTGCCTCGGTTTGGATGGACGGGGCAAAAGCTTCAGCCGTCAAATTTGCTTGCAATGGGAACAGTATCGCCCCGTTGATTGATTGGCAGTCTCACACTAAAACAATGGACTTTAGCCTCTCTAAAGTCATTGAGCAATGGCATTCTGAAACGGAGCTAACTAAGGTTCTGGCACCTACGAGACCCAGTACAGAAGACAAAGACCATCCTCTGAAGCGACTAATTAAGTCGGCTCAAGTTGCGATTGTCCCAATCACCGATATTTTTGAGGGCCTTGCCGCCTATCAGGAGTCTACAGAAGCGAGTCAGGTCGATTGGTCACAATGCAAGCTCAAGGGAAGGATTGAGGAGCTGGTTAGACGTGCCGACAATGGTCCCAGCCCGCTCCTAATGGCTTTTCTTCAGGGGATCTTGCACAGAGACAAGAGTGAGGGGGGGGATTTGTGCCACACCTTTGGGAGCCCCTACAGCTCAACTCTCCTGGACGACTATTTGATATGACCCTCATCAAGAAATGGGCCTTGTGCGCACAGAGCACATTGCTTGAGGTAAAAAGCTGGGTTAAGGGTCTATGTACATAGAGCGCATTGCTTGACGTAAAAAAGGGCTGGATTGAGGTTGAGAAATATAGAAAAGCTGGGCCAATTTGGGCCAATTTGGGCCAGCTCGGGCCAATTTGGGCCACAAAGTCAGGCAAAAAGGGCTGTTTTTGTTGCCTTCCAAGTTTCCGAAAGAGGGAGATGGTTCAGGTTCTTTGTCCAATTTGGGCCAATCTAGACCAATTTGGGCCAATCTAGACCAAATTGGGCCACAAGGTCAGGCCGCTGAGTAAAGCGCAAATTAGACTCTTTTGTTGTATCCAGTCTTTTGAGTAGTTACTCAAGAAGCGCAGCTTTATGGCATGTGAACGCCAATATCAACGCCAATTCCAAGGCTTTCGAGTATTGCAATTATTTGAGATATTCGTGCTAGTTCATTGCCATCAAGATCAAGGCTTCCGGATTGATTAGTGTATTCCTCAAGCTCTTTGATTAGATGTTCGGCTAATGAAACTAAGCTTTGCTTGTACTTTCTGTCTGACATTTGACTGTACTTGGGGAGGAATTTTGACGGTGGACAAACTCTAGTATGACGATATTCCTGCCGATCTCCACCAACGCGCCGAAAAGGCTTTTCACCGTGGCACACAGCCAGCACCGTCACCAGTGGCCATGAGTGTGGTGCAGCAGCAGTTTAACCCCTCAGCCTGCCCTAGACACCGACCGTCACCAGGCAGTCATCACCGTCATGCACCGTCATTTCTGCAATTGCAGACATGCCGATCTCGAATTCCGCGTTCTCCTTCCTATCTCACCCTCTTCAACCCAGCGAGGACGCAGACCTAAAATTACTAAAAAGACTGAATTAACCTACTTTTAAGAGTATTTAAAAGACCTAAAAATTAATTTTTAAGATATTACATAAACGCGAATCTGTGCGCTACAATATTATAAGAAACAGTAAAAATTAATTCCAAAATTTTTAAAAGCTGCCTAGATGCATTTCAATGCAAGCGCATCATACTTTATTGTTAATATTAAATAGTGAAATAATGAAATTAAAATTTAAGTTTGATTCAGAGCTGGTCTTAGCTTTGGTCATGCTGCTACTGATAATCCTTTAGAATTTCTCGTTTGCCCTGCCCCTTGGCAGGGCTTGTTTTTGCCCTGCCTGCCAATTCCGCGATCGCTGATCCCACCCCTACTGCAACCGGGCACCGGGCGGCGACCGGCAACATGTTCTAAATAGTACTGCATTACTAGAACATGTTCTATAAGCCTTAAACCAATAGAACAAGTTGAAGCTATATGTCAAGCCTGGAGAATTAGAACATGTTCTATACATAAGGAATCCGTATCATTCAGGAACATGTATAGAGATTTTGAGTTCAAAAACATGTTCTGATTTGAATTTCTGATGATACATGTTTCTCGCCTGAATCGCCAGAACCCTTGTATACCAATGCTTTCAGCGATTATTAAGATTCACAGCGCCGCCCTTAGAACATGTACATTAATTATTGCAACACAAAACATGTTCTGATTGATAGGATATTCTGATACATGTTCTGGCAGAGATTTATGGCTGTAAAAA